>CAZBOK010000250.1:0-6891 GCA_964493525.1 uncultured Phycisphaeraceae bacterium
TGCTTATGTGTGATCCTGCGAGAATTCAAGAATAGAATATTAATGATTTCCTCAGTGAAATGAGAGAAAGAAAGAAACAGAGAAAGAGAAAGAAAGAAAGAGAGAGAGAGAGACTTTGAGAGAAGACAGGAAAGACATCGAAGAAGGAGCGTCCGAATGAACCGTCCGTCGCCCGTCCGCGCGCCCGCCGCGCTGCTCGTGCTCGCGCTCGCCGGCTGCTCGTTCCATGCGAAGCACCCCGAGCCGGAAGTCGCGACGCCGCCTCGCGCGGCCGTGTCCTACGGCACGCAGAAGCAGGCGATGGTCACGCGCATGGAGGACGCGATGAACGAGATGATGCGCCGCTACCAGTCGCGCATCACCGAGATCCGCGGCCGCCTCGACGCGGAGCTCGCCGCGCTGCGGCCGCCCGCGCGCCTGCAGACCGTCGAGCGCGCGTTGCGCGGCTTCGGCGCGCCGGACGAGGAGCGCTTCGACGCGGAAGTCGATCGCAAGGTCGAGGCGGCGACGGCGGAGCTGGTGAAGATCGTCGGCCGCGACCACGCTCCCGGACACCCGGCGGTCGTCGGCACGGCCGAGGACGAGGCGTGGGCGACCGCCGCCGCGATCGGCGGGCAAGGCCAGGGCGCCGGCTACGGGTTCGTGTCCGGCGTGCAGGAGGTCGACGAGCGCGCGCAGGTCACGATCGAGCTGCTCAAGTCGCACGCGGACGTCGAAGGGATGCGCGCGGTCGGGGCGCTCCGCAAGGCGGAGATCCACGAGATGTCGGAGTCGTTCCGCCACGACCTCGCGACCGACGAGGCGGCCGGCGCCGCGCCGAAAGCGTGCGCGGACCTGCTGCCGAACACGACCGATCGCGGGGCGATCCTCGGCCGCTTCCTCCTGTTCCAGACCGAAGTCCAGGACGGCTTCCGCGCACGCGGTCAGGACACGATCGGCGCCGTGGTGGTGTTCGAGAACAACCGGTTGCCGCTCGCGCACGACTACCGGCTGCTGCAGGCGCGGCGCTCGCGCGTCGTGCGCAGCGGGATGGTCGTGAAGGATTTCGGCTGGGCGCGCGACCCCGGCACGCCCGGCGGCACCGGCGACCTGCCGCGCCGCGGCGAGGTCGTCGATCCGCGCATCCTCGCGAGCGAGCCGTTCTATCCGGCGGTAAACGTCGACCACGCGCTGTTCGACCAGCTCCGCGACTTCACCGTGATCTACGACTACAAGACCGCGCTCTTCGACGCGACGACGGGCGAGACGCTCGGCGCGATGTCGTGGCAGCTCACCTGGATCACTTCGGCGACGGGCGAGGTGCGTCAGCTTCCGCCGGTGTCGCCCGCGTTCGACGCCGCGGCATCGCCGCTCGTCGCGCGCGTGTTCCTCGGCGCGGAAGCGGCGGGCGGATCCGGCGCCGAGCCGTTCCCGAGCGATCGCATGCCTTCGCTCACGGACGTGATGCGGCCCGCGTTCGACGTTCCGGCGCGCGACGCCGCGACCGGCGAGCCGAAGAGCGGCGGCGTGCAGTTCGTGCGGCCGATGGGGACCGACCACGTCGCGGTGACCGCGGCCGGCCGGAGCTACCTCGCGCGCCACCGCCTGCAGATCCTGACCGCGGACATGAGCCTGTTCAGCTACCTCGACGGCGTGCGCGGCCGGTACGTGCTCCACATCACCGACGTCACGCCCGGCTCGGTCGTGAAGGACCTCGGCTTCCGCCGCGGCGACGACGTGATCTCGATCAACGGCGCCGAGATCAAGGGCGCGCTCGACCTCTGGACCTTCTTCAACGAGTCGCCGCGCGCGACGCACTACGAGATCGACATCCTGCGCGCGGGCGCTCAGCGCCGGCTCGTGTTCGAGGTCGAAGGCGCGCCCGCCGATTGGGGCGACGACGGCGACGGGACCGAGGGCTTCACCGACGTGATGATCGATCGGCTGCGTTCGCTTCTGCAGCCGCTGTCGGCGTCGGTCGAGCACGAATGAGTCGGACGGTCGGCGGTCCGGCTCCGCAGTCGCGCGAGGATCCGTTCGGTCGATTCGTGACGTGGATCGCGCCGGCGCGCGCCGGCCGCCCGAACGAGTTCCGCGCCGCGATGAGCGCGCCGCCGGCGACGACGCTGCAGCCGGCGAGCTGTCCGCTGTGCGAGGGCAACGAGCAGGAGACGACGCCGGAGGTCGCGGCGCTGCGTCCGGCGGGCGGCCCGGCGAACGGGCCCGGTTGGTCGGCGCGGATCGTCACCAACCTGTTCCCGGCGACGATCCCCGCGAGCGGCGGCCGGCACGAGGTGCTGGTCGAGACGCCGCGGCACGCCGCGCGGTTCGCCGAGTTCCCGGTCGAGGATCTCGCGAGCGCGTTCGAGCTGGTGCAGCTCCGGACGCGCGCGCTGGTCTCCGAGGGTTTCGCGAACGTCACGCTGTTCCGCAACACCGGCGCGCGCGCCGGCGCGTCGCTCTCGCATCCGCACAGCCAGTTGATCGCGCTCGCGCGGATGCCGCCGTTGCTGGCGATCGAGCACGCGGCGGGCGACCGTTGCCGCGCGTGCGACGCGATCGCGTCCGAGCGCGCGGCGCAGCTCCGCGTGATCGACGAGCGCGACGGGTTCGTCTGCTACGCGCCGTTCGCCGCGCGCTTCCACTGCGAGATGGTCGTCGCGCCGATCGCGCACCCGACCGCGTTCGTCGACCTCGATCGCGCCACGCTGGTCGCCCTCGCGAAGCATCTGCAGGGGGCGGTGCGCCGTCTCGACGCCGTCCTCGACTCGCCGCCGTTCAACCTCGTGCTCCAGTGCGCGGTCGCCGCGCGGTCGCCGCATTGGCGCGTCGAGATCCTCCCGCGCGTCACCGGCCTCGGCGGCTTCGAGCTCGGCGCCGGGGCGTTCATCAACTCGATGCCGCCCGAGGACGCCGCCGCGCGCCTGCGTGCGGCCGGGCGCTGAGCGGTCGCGCCGACTCCACTCCGCGCCGGCATCGCGCCGAAAAGGACATCGCGTAGGTCCCCGCAGCCGTCCCGCTACACTGCCCGCTTCGATGCGCATCCTCATGGTCGCCGCGGAAGCGGCCCCTTACGTCAAGGTCGGCGGTCTCGGCGACGTCGTCGGCGCGCTCCCCGGAGCGCTCGCGGCGCAAGGCGCCGACGTCGAGCTGTTGATCCCCGGCTACCGCGCGATCGATCGCGCCGCGCACGGCTTCGCGCCGGCCGGCTCGATCGACACGTGGTTCGCGGAGCGCGTCGCGCCCGTCCCGCTGTCGCGCGTGAAGCGCAAGGACGGCGTGACCGTGTCGCTCGTCGAGGACGCCGCGGCGTTCGGGAGATCGGGCGTCTACGACGACGCGGACTCACGCGAGGGATACACCGACAACCCGGGGCGCTTCGCGTTCTTCTCGCGCGTCGCCGCCGACAAGGTGCTGCGCGATCGTCCCGACCTCGTGCATCTCCACGACTGCCACGCCGCGCTCGTCGCGCCGCTCCTGCGCACGGTGCTCGCGCCGTACCAGTCGAAGCCGATCCCGACGGTGCTGACGATCCACAACCTCGCGTACCAGATGACGTCCGACCCGCGCGTGATCTTCGAGATCGGGATCGACCGCGGCTGGATGCGGCCGATGTCGCCGTTCGAGTGGTACGGCAACACGAACTTCCTGAAGGCGGGCATCACGTTCGCCGACGCGCTCACCACGGTGTCGCCGCGCTACGCGCTCGAGATCACGCACCCGTCGGGCGGCGCCGGCCTCGACGGTGTGCTGCGCGAGCGTTCCGACCGCCTGTTCGGCATCCTGAACGGGATCGACGTCGACGCCTGGGACCCCGCGACCGACCGCGCGCTCGCGAAGAACTACTCGCGCTCCGACCGCACGGGCAAGGGCGCGTGCCGCGCCGCGTTGCTCGCCGAAGCGCACCTGTCCGCCGGGCCGCGCGTCCCGGTGTTCGCGATGGTGTCGCGCCTCGTCGACCAGAAGGGCGTCGACATCCTGGTGCATGCGCTGCCGCGGCTGTTCCAGTCCGCCGATTGCCGCGTCGTCGTGCTCGGCTCGGGGCAGGAGCGCTGGCAGGCCGAGCTGACGCAGCTCGAGCGCCGCTTCCGCGACCGCATGTCGGTGAAGCTCGGGTTCGACGAAGGACTCGCGCACCGCATCGAGGCCGGGGCGGACTTCTTCCTGATGCCCTCGCGATTCGAGCCGTGCGGCCTGAACCAGATGTACTCGATGCGCTACGGCACGCTGCCGATCGTGCGGCGCGTCGGCGGGCTCGCCGACACGGTGATCGACCTGTTCGAGTCGCCCGACCGCGGCACCGGCTTCGTGTTCGACGCCGCGGAGCCCGACGCGCTGCTCGCGCGCATGCGGATCGCTGCGGAGCTCTTCGCACACGGCGACGCGCGGATCGCGCGCGCGATCGATCGCGCGATGGCGCAGGACTTCTCGTGGCGACGATCCGCTCAGCTTTACCTCGAGCTGTTCCGAAAGGTGGTCGAGTGAACGACGCCGCGGACCAGATGCTGCTGCCCGGACAACGGGAACGCTCCGCGTTCTTCCGGCGGTACTACGACCCGATCGCGTCGAACTCGCGCCACGGCCTCGCCGTCGTCGACGCCGACGCGGGCACGCTGATCTACGCGAACTCGCGATTCCTCACCTCGCACCAGATCGCGCCCGACGCGCGGTTCCCGCTCCCCTGGCCGGAGCGCTCCGGCGACGCGGCGCGCGCGGTCGCGATCGACGCGGCGCGCGAAGGCCACGAAGTTCGCCGCCACGTGCCGCGCGACTCCGGCTCGGGCGCCGCGGCCGCGCAGGCGGAGATCGTCGCGATCCCGCTCGGCCGCACGTCCGACTTCGGCCGCAGCGCCGAGGTCGTCCTGATCGAGAAGGAGGAGGTCGCCGTCGTCCCGGGCGCGCTCGAAGAAGAGCGCGACTTCCTCGCCGCGGTCGTGCGCCACTCCGCCGACGCGATCATCGGCCTCGACAACGACGGCCGCATCCGCGCGTGGAACAAGGGAGCGGTCGACACGTTCGGTTACGCGCCCGAGGAAGCAATCGGCTTCGACCCCGACTTCCTGCTGCCGAAGGACGAGGCCGCGCGACGCGAGTGGGCCGAGACGCGCGCCGAGTTCGAGAAGAAGGGCATCCTCAAGAACCATCCCGCGCGCCGCCTCGCGAAGGACGGTCGCGTGGTGATCGTGACGATCACGATGAGCCGCGTGCACGATGCCGCCGGCAACCCGCGCGGCACGTCGATGATCTGCCGCGACGTGACGATGGAGACGCTGCTCCGCGAGTTGATCGAGCACCAACTGCGCGCGACGACCGTGATCCACGAGATCGGCGACCTCATGCACTCGGTGCAGAGCGTCGACGAGATCCTGCGACTGATCCTGATCGGCGTGACCGCGGGGCAGGGGCTCGGCTTCAACCGCGCGTTCCTGCTGCTCGTCGAAGGCGCCGACGCCGATCTCGCCCACGGCCACCTGAAGGGCGCGCTCGCGATCGGCCCGTCGAACGCGGAGGAAGCCGACCGCATCTGGAAGTCGCTCGCGCGCGAGCCGCTCAAGCTCCCGCAGATCCACCAGCGCTACGTCGCGGAGAGCGAAGCGAAGGACGTGCTGGTCAACTCGATCGTCGCCGGCATCGACGTGCCGCTGTCGCGCGAGGACCACGTGTTCGTGAAGGTGCTGCGCGGCCGCCAGACGCTGAACGTCGTGAAGGGGCGCATCATCGGCGGCGGCGAGGTCGACCCGGAGATCTGCAAGCGGCTCCTGTCCGACACGTTCGCCGCGGTGCCGCTGAACACGCGCGAGCGCACGATCGGCGTGCTGGTCGTCGACAACCTGATCACCGGGATGCCGATCTCCGACGCCGACGTGCAGATGCTGAAGGTGTTCGCGAACCACGCCGGCATCGCGCTCGAGAACTCGCGCCTGCGCGCGCAACTGCAGCGGCGGCTGCTCGAGCTCGCGCTCGCGAACCGCTCGATGCAGGAGTACCAGACCCGCCTGATGCAGAAGGAGCGCCTCGCCGTCATCGGCGAGATGGCGGCGCGCGTGGTCCACGAGGTGCGGAACCCGCTCGTGTCGATCGGCGGGTTCGCGCGCCTGGTGCGCCGCGGGTTCAACCCGGACGACCCGCGCTCCGACTACCTGCGGATCATCTCCGACGAGGTCGCGCGCCTCGAGCGGATCGTGATGGAGCTGCTCGACTTCTCGAAGCCGCAGAACCGGCTGCAGCTCGCGCCGGTCGACGTGAACGTCCTGGTGCACGAGACGCTCGCGATGGCGTCGATCGAGGGCGAGTCGCAGGGCGACACGCACCGCGTGTCGATCGTGGAGCGCGTCGACCCCGCGCTCGGTCCGGTCACCATCGACGGCGACAAGATCCGCCAGGTGCTCCACAACCTGGTCCGCAACGCGATCGAGGCGATGCCCGACTCGGGCGAACTGGTCGTCGAGACCGCGGTCATCGACGCGGATCGCTTCCGCATCACGGTCGCCGACAACGGCCCGGGCATCCCGGTCGATCGACGCGAGCGCGTGTTCGAGCCGGGCTTCACGACGCGGCAGGAGGGGACGGGCTTCGGCCTCGCGATCGCGAAGCGCATGGTCGAGCTGCACGGCGGAACGCTGCAGCTTCGCGACGTGCCGCGCGGCTGCACTTTCGATATCGTCCTCCCGCGCCGGGTCGACCTGCAGGTCGATCAGGTGGAGAAGAGCCATGACCAACCCGGGAAGCCCGCCTGATCCGCGATCGGTGCGGATCCTCGTCGCCGACGACGAGCCGAACCTGCGGCTCCTGTACCAGAGCGAGCTCGAAGCGGACGGTTACTCCGTGATCACCGCGTGCGACGGGAAGGAAGCGCTCGAGAAGATCGAGAAGGACCGCCCGGATCTCGTCGTGCTCGACATCCGCATGCCC
>CAZBOK010000251.1:0-6871 GCA_964493525.1 uncultured Phycisphaeraceae bacterium
CGGGGCCGCCCGTGCCGGGGCCGCCCGTGCCGGGGCCCGGTCCTTCTGCGGGCGGGACGGTGTCGCCCGGGCCGCGGTACTGACCGCCGTGCCCGAACGCATTGTCGGTCACGGTGAGCAGCAGGCTGCTCGCAACCGAGACGGCAAGCATGAGTCTTCGCATGATCTTCTCCATGGGACCGGTTCGCGCTGTTCGATCAATCTCGCGCGACGGGATTGGATGGACGACTTCCAGCGTAACGAGAGAGCGCGGCTAGGCAAGTCCCATGCCCTTTTGCGACGGGGACTTGAGCCAACCGGGCGACGCGCGCGGGAGAGGACACGAACCGCGTCGAATCGACGAACGGAAGCGGTCTGGGAGTTTTGGCGAATTCGAGCAGTGACTCTGCGGCGAGCGGAGCAATGCAGCGCGCGGGCTTCGACGTTACGCGCTTGTAGCGGCGGAGCGGCGGGCAGCGCGCTGACCAGTGGAGCCACGATGAACACGGCGGAGTCGAACTCGAGCGTTCGTGCGTCGCAAGCGATCGACGAAGCCGGACTCGAAGGACCGTTCGGACGCCTGGGCGAGCAGGTGGTCGTGCGGTCCGGGCTGATCGGAGAATCGCTCGCGGTATCGACACTGCTGCACCGTGTCCGACGGCTCGCACCGTCCGACATTCCGATCCTGATCGTGGGGGAGAGCGGTGCGGGGAAGGAGAACGTGGCGCGCGCACTCCACCTGAACTCCAGCCGCTCGGCACACCCGTTCGCGAGCGAGGCGTGCGCCGTGCTCCGGGAACCGTTCTTCCTGCGCCAGATGTTCGGACACGTCCGTGGTGCGTTCACCGGCGCCACCGCAGCGGTCCCCGGCATCCTGGACGCGGTCGACGGCGGAACCTTGTACCTCGACGAGATCGCGGAACTCTCGCCGCTGGCTCAAGCCGCATTGTCGCGTTGTCTCGAGACCGGCGAGTACCGACCCCTCGGGTCCGCGAGCGCGCGGCGCGCAGAATTCCGATTGGTCGCGTCCACGGCCGCCGACTTGGACGCGCTGTCGGTCAGTGGCCTGTTCCGGCGCGATCTCTATCACCGCTTGCGTGGCGCCGTGATCGACGTGCCGCCGCTGCGCGCGCGGCGAGCGGACATTCTCCCGCTGGCGTCGCGTTGCATTGGGGAAGAGTCGAGGCGCTTGGGGCGCGCGCCGCCGTCGTTGACCGCAGAAGCGCAAACGGCATTGCTGTCGTATTCGTGGCCGGGGAACGTTCGTGAGCTCTTCCACGAGATCCGTCAAGCGATCGCGATGACGGACTCGAACGATCTCACTCCGAGCTTGTTCCAATTCGTCCGGGATCCGGTGAAGCCACGCGACCCGAACGAGCCGCGGACGACTCCGTGGCTGCGCGACCGACTGGGCTCGGTCGAGAGTGAGGCGATTCGCGACGCAATGAGATTGGCCGGCGGCAACAAGGCGGACGCCGCGCGGCGGCTCGGGCTGACTCGGCGGACGCTCTACCGACGACTTCACGCACTTGGATACTTCGACCGTCGCGCCGCCAGCGGATCCGGACACGACCGCATCGCGAATTCCGACGCGAACTAGCGCGGTGTCGGCGCCGCGCCGTCGAACGGCGGCCGATCAAACGTGAACGGCAGCGATCTGCTCGAGGTGGAAGTCGACGGAGATCTCCTCCTCGACATTGATCACCTTGCCGACACCCTTGCTCTCGTTGAACAGAATCGCACCCTCGACGCGCTTGCCGTCACGGAACTGGACCGAGACCTTGTCTTCTCTGGTTGCCCGGCGGAGCGCTTGAACCAACGACACTGGCTTCATCGGCTTCTCCTTCGGATCGCGGCCTTCGAAACCCGTCCGCCACACTCCCGTGTGGGTGGAATTGGCGGACACTACCAAATCAAGTGGTTGGTTCAAGGTTGTTCGAATTCTCGCCGCATGCGATGGCCGGTGTCGCCGCGCCGCTCGGAAGTTCCCTCGGCGAGGATGTGCGTCCCGTAGAATCCGCACCTTTCGCCGAGACAGCGAAACCCCTCCGACGAGAACGGCGCGACGCGAAATGTCCGATGAGATCACCGGAGTCTGGCTGGTGGGGGCGCTCGGAGGGCTCGCCACCACGGTGGTGGTCGGCGCCACCGCGATTCGACGCGGACTCGTCGCGCGGATCGGATTGGCCTCGGACGGTCCGGAATTCGACGCGCTGCAACTGCCCGCGATCGATCGCCTCATCTTCGGTGGCCACGATGTCCGCGCCGGCGATTTCGTCGCGAGCGCGGAGCAGATCGCGGCGGAGAACGGCTCGATCCCGACCGCACTGGTCCGTCAGATCGCGACGGACCTGTCCGAAACGAGTCGCGAGCTGCGCCCGGGAACCGCGATCAATTGCGGTCCGGCGATCGCGCGATTCGCGGAGCAGAGTCGATCGATCGCGAATCTGCCGCTGCGAGATCAGGTCAACGCGTTGATTCGTGATCTCGAATCGTTCCGCGAGCGGCACCGCCTCACGCGAGTCGTGGTCATCAACGTCGCGTCGACCGAACCGCCGATCGATCCGTTGCCGGAGCTCGAGACGCGTGGGGGACTCGAGTCATTGATCGATGGCGATCGGCGCTCCGCCTTGCGGGCGAGTCTGCTCTACGCGTACGCCGCGCTGCGTGCGGGTTGCCCGTACATCAACTTCACGCCGTCGAATGCAGCGTTGTCCGGCGGAATCACCGCAATGGCGGACGAATTCGGATTGCCGTACATGGGCAGCGACGGCAAGACCGGCGAGACGCTCGTGAAGACGACGCTGGCGCCGATGTTCCGCCATCGCGCACTCCGGGTGCTTTCGTGGCAGGGATACAACATCCTTGGCGATCGTGACGGCGAGGTGCTCTCCGACGATGCCCATCGCGAAGCGAAGGTTCGCTCCAAGGATCGCGCACTCTCCGAGATCCTCGGATATCCGCTCCACACGCACGTCGGAATCGACTTCGTCCCGTCGCTGAAGGATTTGAAGACCGCGTGGGACTTCATCCACTTCGAGGGCTTCCTCGGGTTCAAGATGTCAATGCAGTTCACCTGGCAAGGTTGTGACGCGATCCTCGCGGCGCCGCTCGTGATCGATCTCGCGCGGTTCGCCGCCCAGGCTCATCGCGACGGCGAACGCGGCGCCTTGCGCCATCTCGCGTGCTTCTTCAAGAGCCCCGTCGGCGTGCGCGAACACGACTTCCACCGTCAGTGGGACGCATTGACGGATTACGCGCGCGAGAAGAAAGCCAAAGGCGCGAAAGCGCCGCGCGGATGACGCCAAACGGCCGAACCCGGCAATCGCACGATCCGCCCGCTCAGCCCCACAACACAACAGAATATAGATTATCGGACGTTGCAACCGGGGGGCGCGGCGACCCGGAAATCGGCATCGTGTTCCTCCTGGGCGCGCTCGCGCTCGCCGTCGGGACCGCGCGCTGCCTCGCCGGGATCTGCTTCGGGAGTGGCGACGGACTCGCCCCGGACGTGATCGGTTTCTTGCGCCACTCGGGGCTTGCGAAGCAGGACGAGATCGCCGCGTTCTACGGCGCGTTGTTCCTGGCTCCGGTCGCGGTCTGGCTGGCGCGCAGTGGCATCGCCAAGCTGGGAGCGCTCTGCTGGACCGATCCCGCGGCGATTCCGATCGCGCTGGGCGGCGGCGTGGCGATCGGTTCGGTCGCTTACGCGTTCGTTCATGGCTCTCGATCCGCAATCGCGTGCGGCATCGTCCCCGGAATCTCGCTCGCAATGGGGATGCTCCTCGCGATCGCGGCGCGACGATGGATTGGCGGTCGTTCGATCGCGGTCGCGCACGGATCGGTCGGGGAACTCGGCTGGGTCACCTGCGCACTGACGGTGGTCCTCCTCGCCGTCGCACCGCGAGTCGACCGGGATCTCCGCATGGAGCTCGTGGTGATCCGCGCGCTGGTCGTGTTCGTCGGAGCGGCGATCGCGTGCTTCGGATTCGCGGACCTCTTCGGCATCGACCGCGCGGCACGATCGCTGGCTTTCGTCGCATGGCTGGCCCCCATCCGGCTCGCCCCGTCGAGTCCCGCATGGGTCGCGTCCTGCTGCGCCATCGCATGGATCGCGGCAGGAGTCGCGAGGCGGCGCACTTTCGCGTTCACCGGCCCTGCCGGCCCCACCGGCGCACGAACCGGCTCCGCGCCGCTCTTCGTCACGATGCTCGTCTTCGCGTTCACGTTCGATCCGGACCCGAACGGCACGATCGATCTGTTCCACGCGGGCGAATGGCTCACTCCGGCGAGCGAGATGCTCGCGGGAGCGACGCCGTACCGCGACGTGTACCTGCAGCACGGCCTGATCGTGAATGCACTGCGCGCGTTCTGGACGTTCCATGCGTTCGGAACGACGCTCGCCGCCGACCGCTTCGCGAACGCGATCCTCGCCGCTGCCACGCACGCGGCGTTCGCGTGGATGCTGTGCGGTCTGGTTCGCTCGCGACTCCTCGCCGCGGCGATCGCGATCCTGCTCGCGTCCCCGGCGCTCTGGCTGAACGTCCGGCTCCTGCCGTTGTTCGCGGTCGTCGGTTGGCTCGCGATCCACGTGCGTGCTGCGCCGTCGGATGCCGGGATTCCCGCGGCGCGGCCGGGACGCGCGGCGCCGGTGATGTGCGGCGCGTGGGCCGGCGTCGCGCTCGCGTTCAGCTTGGACACCGGACTCTACGCGCTCGCGATCCCCATCGCGTTCCTCGCCGTCGATCGCGTCGGCAACCCGCGGGGATCGTGGCGCGGCCGGTTCGCTCCGCTCGGCTGGTTCGCGGTCGGCGTCCTGCTCGCTGTCGCGCCGTTTGCGGCCTGGCTCGCGGCCCGCGGCGCTCTCGGCGCGTGCATCGAGAACTGCCGGGAGCAGCTCCGTCTGTACACCTCGGTCTGGGGCCTCCCCCACCCTTCGTTCTCCGAGGTTCTGTCCGAGCTGCGCGACTCACCGTCCACCGCGCTGGCGGGCGGCGCTCCGACGTCCGTCGTCGCGGCTGTCACGTGGATCGTGCTCGCCGCATTCCTCGCCGTGCGCGCTTCGACGCACGCCCTCGATCGCGGCTCGCGACTCCTGCTCCTCGTCACGATCGCGGGCGCCGTGACGTATCGCTCCGCGCTCGGCCGATCCGACTCCGGTCACTTCGGCTACGGCACCGCGATGCTGTGGGCGGCGCTCGCGATGATCGGCGAAGCCGCGCTGAGTCCGGACCGTGACCGCGCGTCTCCCGCATTGCCCCGCATCGTCCGCATCGCGCCGTTCGCTGCGCTCCTCGCATGGTGGATCGCGGCCGGGACTCCGCTGTACGGGGCGGCGCGTCACTGCCGCGCGCTGTCGATCGAGCCGCAGCACCACGCGGGGAACGGCTTCAGCTCCGTGCCGGTCGCCCGCATGCGCGGCGTCCTCGTTCCCGACGGGCAGGCCAAGGCGATCGCGTCCCTCGACGCCTTCCTCAACGAACGACTCGCGCCGAACCAGACGTTCTTCGACTACTCCGATGCCGGCGCTCTCTGGTTCCTGCTCGATCGACGTTGCCCGTCGCGTTACGTGCAGGCGGCATATGCCGCGACCGAGGCGATGCAGCGCCGGCTCATCGACGACCTCGAACGCACGCGACCGCCCGTGATGATCGTCTCGTCGGTGCTCGGATCGCCGGAGCTCGACGGCATCCGGCTCGACGAACGGCAGCCGCTCGTGAAGCGGTATCTCGAGCGGCGATATCGATACGTCGGCGACTTTGCGTTCGGACTCGTGTTCGAGCGCGTCGCCGGCTCATGAACCGGACGCGTGCGGCCGGCCGCGGATCGCGGACAACAGCTCGGTCGGCGGCAGCTCGCCCGCGAGCGGGCGGACGTAGTCGAGCCACGCCGCGGTGACGTCGTTGCCGGCCGCCGCGATGAACGCGGGATCCATCACGCGCGTGACCTTGGCGACCGACTCGAGCGGTGTCACGAAATACTCCACGCGGTAGTCGCGACCGGGCAAGCGGCGGATCGCGATCGATCCGCGGTCGACGGTTCCGCAAAGCGCTTCGCGAGCCGCCACGCGGCCGACGTCGCGGGCCTCCTTCGCGTCGACGACCGAGGCGAAACCCGGAAACGACCGCTGCAGGTAACCGAGGGTGTCGGCCCGCACGCGGAGCTTCTCACCGAAACGACGCTTCACCGCGGCCGCGAGTTTGTCGCCGAGCGCGCCCGACCCCGAGAGCTGCACGTTCCCGTGGCTGTCGCGCTCGTCGCTCTCCGCGATCAGCTTCCCGGCGGCGTCGTGGATTCCTTCCGACACCGCGACGACGCAGCGACCGAGCCGCGTGTTCACGCTGCCGACGTCGTCCAGGAACCGATCCATCTCGAACGCGACCTCCGGCACGTACACGAGGTGAGGCCCGTCGTCGGGATGCCGCCGCGCGAGCGCGGCAGCCGCGGTCAGGAACCCGGCGTTCCTGCCCATCACCACGTCGATCTTCACGCCCGGCAGGCTGCGATTGTCGAGGTTGTCCCCGATGAACGCGCTCGCCACGAATCGCGCGGCAGAGCCGTAGCCGGGGCAGTGATCGGTGACGCGCAGATCGTTGTCGATCGTCTTCGGGACGTGGAAGACGCGGAGATCGTGACCCGACTCGCGGGCGAGCTCCGCGATCAATTGCGCGGTCTCCGCGGAGTCGTTGCCGCCGATGTAGAAGAAGCGCCGCACGTCGTTCGCGCGGAACACCGCGAGCACCTTCTCGCACTCCTCGCGCGACGGCTTCTTGCGCACCGAACCGAGCGCGGCCGCGGGCGTGTCCGCGACGCGCTCGAGAACGTCCTGCGGCTCGGCCGGGCGCTCGACGAACTGGCCGGCGAGGACACCCTTCACTCCGTGACGAGCCCC
>CAZBOK010000252.1:0-6817 GCA_964493525.1 uncultured Phycisphaeraceae bacterium
TAACCTCTCCGCGATGGATCCCGTTCAGGGTCGCGTGACGGACGAGACGGGCGCGCCGGTCGCCGGAGCGCGCGTGCTCGTGTTTTCGGAGGCCGTGAACTTCGCGTTTCCGGAAGATTTCGAGTCGCCGCGGATCGCGCGCGGGACCACGGATGCGGACGGGCGGTTCGCGATCGAGCCGCCGGAGCCGGGGTTTCGCGTCGTCGTGTACGCGTCGGACGCGATGCGCGGAGCGTGCGCGACCATGCCGACTCCTCGCGACCGCCCCATCGCCCTGACGCTCGGCCCGCCGTTCACGCTGTCCGGGCGCGTCCGGCGCGAGGACGGTTCGCCGATCGCGGGCGCGAGGCTTCGCGTGATGGAGATGCTCGATCGGGTGTGGATGTCCCGGGACGTCGTGAGCGATGCGAACGGCGGCTTCCGCATCGCGGGACTTCCCGCGGTGACCGGGCGCGGAGCGCTCGGCGCCCGATTCGGCAGTTGGGTGTTCGCTCGGGCGGACGATGTCGCGCAATGCGCCCTCGCGCTCGGACCTCGCTCGATCGCGCGGCGGGAACTCGACATCATCCTCCATCGGGGAGTGACGCTGCGCGGTCGCGCGATCGAAGCGCGAACCGGCCGCGCGATTCCCCGTGCCAGCGTCCTCATCTCGGGACAACTCGCGCCGACCGATCGCTTCGGGATCGGCGACGTCTTGCTCCGCAATCCTTTCCACTCGATGACGCTCGCGAGCTCCCTCACGGACGCGGATGGGAACTTCGAACTCGCGCGCGTTCCGCCCGCACGATCCGTCGGCTTCGGCTGGTTGCCCGGCGCCGACGCGTCATCGATCGCGACGCTCTCGGTGTCCTCCCCGGATCACGTGCTCGCATCGACTCCGATCCAACTCGCGCAGGACGAGGCCCCGAAACCGATCACGATCGAGTGCCACCTCGCCGCCGTGATCTCGGGTCGCGTCGTCGACGAGTCCGGCGCGCCGAGAAAGCACGTCGCGATCCGCGTGCTCGGCGAGCATGCGGTCGTCGAGAAGCCGATGTACGTGAAGGAGGGTCGTCTCTCGATCGCGTGGACCGACGCGGAGGGCCGCTACCTCATCGACGGCGTCCCGACGTCGGTGGAAGGAACGGTCGTCCGGATCGGCGGCGGACGATTCGCGACCCGCGCCGATCTCGAGGTGTCCGTGCGCGCCGGAGAGGAAACGGCCGCGCGTGATCTCGTCATCCCGCGCGAGCCGCGAGTCATCGTGCGCGTGACCGACGAGCGAGGCCACGCGGTCGAAGGGGCGCGCATCCTCCAAGACCACACGCGGCCGCATGCCATCGCGATCACCGACGCCGCCGGTCGCGCGGAGTTCGTCGCGCCGCATCCATCGAACGCAGCGCGACGTTTCCTCGTGACGCGCGAAGGGTTCGCGCCCGCGAAGACTTCGATCGCCGTCCCGGATGCGGGTGTTCCTCCGACTCTCGACGTCGTGCTTCGACCCGGCCGCTCCCTCGGCGGTCGCGTCGAGGACTCTCGTGGAGCGCCCGCCGCGCGGATTGCGGTGACGGTGTTGAACGGGGCGCTCTCGCTCGACCGCGCCCGCGAAGTCGCCGCGGACCGGATCGAGGATGACTCCGAGAGCGTCGTCGTGTGGGGCAGGACGCTCACGGCGGACGACGGGACCTTCGGCGTCGAGGATCTGCCGTACGGAATCGCGCATGTCGTCGCTCACGTCTCCGGCCGCGCGGAATCTCCCGAGGCCAGCGTTTCCGGGATCGAAGTCGGAACCCGCGACCTCGTGTTGCGGCTCGACTTCCCGTTCGATCCGCCGCTGCCGATACACGTCCGCGGTCGTGCGTTCGACGCGGTCACCGGCGACACGGTCGCGATCGAGCGCGCATCCTTGCGGCAGCGCGGCAGCGACTTCACACGCATGATGCTGAACTCCAGCTCCGAGCCGAACGAGTTGCGCTTCGATCGCGTGACTCCGGGTCGATGGGAGTTGTCCGCGACGTCGGTCGGCTACGCACCGGTCGTGCGGGACATCGAGTTCACGACGTCCGGGCCGTCCGAAATCGACGTGCGGTTCGAGCGCGGGGCGCGCGTCGTCGGCCGCATCTTCGGCCTCGCGGCCGACGACGCGACGGATCGTCACCGATCGCTGAGCTTCCGCAGCGGTCGCGGGGTGGTCTACGCGAAGCTCGATCTCGATCGCTTCGTCGCGGACGGTCTGGCGCCGGGGGAGTGGATCGCGGAATGGCGCGACTTCGGTCGCGGCGGCGACGCACTCTCGATGGTGGAACCCGGAATGCGCATCGTGGTTCGCGCCGCGAGCGAGCGGATCGAGCAAGACGTTCGAATCGTGCCGGCCGCCGGCATCGAAGTCCTCGTTCGCTGTGGTCGCGACGAAGTCGCGACGGTCGACGTGCTCGCGCTCGACGGATCGACTGCGGTGCCGTCGTCAGAGCGTTCGCATCAGTCCACTCACAGCATCCGCGTTCCTGCCGGTACCTACGTCGTGCGTGTGACGTCCCCATCGCTCGGAGTCATGAGTCGCGAGGTCACCGTCGCGGTGGGAGAGCGGAAGCAAGAGACGTTCGCGATGGAACCGGGCTGAAGTCGCGAACGCCCCCGCCTAACCGACCACCGTCCCCTGCGGCACGACGGTGATCCCGCCCTTCGACCTCACGAACCCCGTCGCGTCCTTCTCCGGATCGACCCCCACCGCGCGCCCGGCCTTCACCGTCGCTTCGCGGTCGACGATCACGCGCCGCAGGTGCGCGCCTTTCTCGATCACGACGTTGCCGAGCACGATCGAGTCCTCGATCACGGCGCCTTCCATCACGCGCGTGTCGGGCCCGAGGATCGAGCCGCGCACCGTGGCGCCGGCGACGACCGCGCCGTCCGAGAGCATCGAGTCCTCGACGATCGGTCTCTTGCCCCCCGCGGTGCGCACCTCCGCCGCAGGAAGCATCGGCCGCACGGAGTAGACCGGCCAGTTCGCGTCGCGCAGGTCGAACTTCGGCTGCTCGCCGAGCACGTCGGCGTGCGCCTCGAAGTAGGCGTCGATCGTGCCGACGTCGCGCCAGTAGGCGGTCGCGCCCGAGCGGTCGCGGAACGGGAACGCGATCACGCGCGCGCCGCTCTCGACCATGTGCGGGACGACGTCCTTGCCGAAGTCGTGCGTCGACTCCTTCTTCGCGTCGAACGTCACTTCGCGCACGAGCGTCTCGGTCTCGAAGAGGTAGATCCCCATCGACGCGAGCGCGGTGTCCGGGCGCCCCGGCAGCGGCTTCGGTTTCGCCGGCTTCTCCTCGAAGCCGACCACGCGCCAGTCCTTGTCGACCTCGAGCACTCCCATGCGCGTCGCCTCGGCGATCGGCACCTCGATGACGCCGATCGTCATCGCGGCGCAAGACTCGACGTGCATGCGCGCCATGTCGCGGTAGTCGAGGCGGTACACGTGATCGCCGGAGAGGATCAGCACGCGGCGCGGGCGGTCGCGCTCGAGCAGGTGGACGTTCTGGTACACGGCGTCGGCGGTGCCCTGGTACCAGTGCGACGCGCTGCGGAACTGTGGCGGCACGCCGTCGATGAACTCGTCGAGCTCGCGCGGCAGGAACGAATACCCCTGCTTCAAGTGACGCTCGAGCGACAGCGAGCGGTACTGCGTGAAGACGAACACGCGGCGGAACCCGGAGTGGATGCAGTTCGTGAGCGTGAAGTCGATGATGCGGTAGTGCCCCGCGAACGGCACCGCCGGCTTCGCGCGATCGCGCGTCAGCGGGTAGAGGCGCTCGCCCTGTCCGCCGGCGAGCAGGAAGACGAGCGAGTCCTTGGTGATTCCGAGTTCCATGCGGCGCGGAGATCCTAGAGCTTTGCTGCTCGGAGCGATCGCCGGTCCCGCCGAGGCAACCTCACATTGTTCCGAACAGGGACGCGTTACCGGCCGACGCGGCGTCAATATCGGCACGCATGCGCAGGGGAAGCTCGGTCGGGATTTCCGCGCTCGTAATCTGCGGAATTGGCGGCGTCGCTCGCGGCCAGGTCTTTCTCGGACGACAGTTTCCAGTGGGCGGCCGGACCCAAGACGCGGCGGTCGCTGACTTGAACGGCGATGGCACGATCGACATCGTCTCGACCTACTCGATCTACAACAGCCCGCTCAGCGGGGCATCCGTCCTGCTGACGGCCGGCGGCGTTCCGGGAGCCGCGGTCAACGTCCCGATCGCCGGGGGCGCGATTGGGATCGCACTCGCCGACCTGACCGGCGACGGTCGGCCGGAAATCGTGACTGCTCTGCTCATGTCGGGTCAGGTCGGCGTCGCCACGAACAACGGCGCGGGCGGATTCGGCGCCACGAGTTTCTATGCGGTCGGGACAACTCCGGGATCGAGGCCCACGACCGTCGCGACCGCCGATCTCGATCACGACGGAAGGATCGACATCGTCAGCGGAAACACGGCAGAGGGTTCGATGTCCGTCCTCCTGGCTCGAACCGTCGGTGGGTTCGGCGCGCCTACCAACTTCGCATCCAGCTACCCGGGAGTGATCGAGATCGGAGACCTCGACAACGACTCTCATGCGGACGTGCTGACTGCCGAATGGGGAGGTGCCGGAGCGTTGCGGCCCTACCTGGGCGATGGCGCCGGCGGATTCGTGGCACAGCCGTCGATTTCACTGGGATCGACGTGGCTTCTGGGGATCGACGCTTCGCTCGGGGACTTGGACAACAATGGCGACCTCGATGCCGTCGCAGTCGATTCCGGTAACGGCCTCTACATCGCAAAGGGGAACGGCGCAGGCGGATTCACATCGGTGACGCCGGCTCCACTCGGTGGCAACCCGACACGCATCTTGCTTCGCGACTTCGACGGGGACGGGAACATCGACGCCGTCACGTCGCAGTTGACCGCTTGGGACACCGCGCTGTTGTTCGGGAATGGCGCGGGATCGTTCGCGCCGCCGCTGCGCGTGTCCTGCGGAGCCTCACCGTTCGGGCTCGCGGTCGGCGAAGTGACCGGCGACGGGTGGCTCGATGTCGTCGTCGCCAACGAGGGGACGGCGAATTCAACCAGGGGATTCGTCACGCTCTTGCCCGGCGCGGCGGGCCGCGGATTGTCGGGCTCGAGTTTCATCGCGCTCGACGTGTTCGGCTCGGCCGGGCCGCTCGTGGCTGCCGACTTCGATCACGATCATGACGTCGATTTCGCTGCGTGCATCGACGCGAACGGCTCGCCAGGCGGGGACCGCGCAGCGATCGCGTTGAACGCTGGAACCGGCGGGTTCGTGGTTTCTTCGCTCGCGGCGACCGGACATCGACCGAAAGACCTCGCCGTCGGCGACGTGAACGGAGACGGCCACCCCGATCTGGTCACCGCCGACTTTCCCGCCAACACGCTGACCGTGCTTCTGGGCGATGGGGCCGGAGGGTTCGCTGCTGGAGTCGCCTCTTCGACCGCGTATTCGCCTTCGTCGATCACCTGTGCCGACTTCAACGGCGACGGTCGCGCCGACGTGGCAAGCGCGAGTCTCGACGGTCGATCGCTCTCGATCCAGCTCGCGCTTCTGAACGGCGTGCTCGGACCGCCGACGACCCGAACGTTCGCCGCCGAGGCTCCGACCTTCGTGACGGACGCCGATGTGAACGGCGATGGTCGACGCGACTTGCTGGTCGCGGTCACGAAGCTTCCGTTCTGGAGTTCGGGAACCGGCGCGATCTTCACATTCCTCGGCGACGGTCTCGGAGGTTTCGCTCCACCGATCGGGAGCTACATGACGCCGGCGCCGAACTCGTTCGCAACCGGCGACTGGGATCGGGATGGAAAGCTCGACGTGGCGACCGCGAACGGGGACGCCGGCAGCGTGACGATCCTGCTCGGCACCGGGACCGGCTCGTTTTCGTGGTGGTCGGAGATCCCGGTCGGGGATCGACCTTGGGCCGCAGCCGCGGCCGACCTTGACGCCGATGACAACCTCGATCTCGTCGTCGTCGACGTGATGCATGCCAACGCCGCCGTGTTGCTCGGCGATGGCGTCGGGAACTTCATGGTCTCGACGTGGCACGCGCTGCACGGGGCGGCCACTACCGTGCGGCTGGCAGATGTGAACGGGGACGGACTTCCCGACGTGCTCGCGGGATCGATCATGCCCGCGACGACGGCTTCGATCCTCGTCAATCAACTGCCAGCGGCGTTTACGCCGTACGGAACCGGATGCAGTGGTTCGGGCGGCTTCGTGCCAAGACTCGATCTGACCGGCGCGGCGAGTCCCGGCGGAACCGTGGCGCTCATCATCTCGCGCGGCCTCGGCGGTGCACCGTCATTGCTCTTCTTCGGAGCAGGCCAGGACTCGATCCCGATGCCAGGAGGGTGCACGTTCTTGGTCGGCACCTTGGGACCGCCGATTCCGCTTCTCGTTCTGACCGGCAGTGGGCCCGGTGCGGGCAGCGCTTCCATCAGTGGGCAGCTCGCCCTCGCCACCCCGATCGGCTTGACGTTGAGCACGCAGGCGTTCGTCTACGACGCCGGCGTGCCGCGCGCGTTCGCGAGTTCGAACGCCGTGAAGATGACCGTGGTGCCGTGACGCGGCGGCGCTCAGCGCTCGTTGCTCGACTTGCGCTTCGCGAGGACCTCCGCGATCCGCTTGCGCAGCTCCGACACGTCGGACGACTTCACGACGTACGCGTCCGCGGGCCACGTCATGAAGCTGTCCTTGTAGTTCGAGAACGCCGTGTTGAGGATCACCGGGAGCGTGCGGTACTTGTCGATGATGCGGTTCAACGTCTCGACGCCGTCCATGCCGGGCATGCGGATGTCGAGCACGACGAGATCCG
>CAZBOK010000253.1:0-6810 GCA_964493525.1 uncultured Phycisphaeraceae bacterium
CCGCCTGTCTCGCGATCACCGCGAACCCGGCCTTCAACGGACCGAGCGAACCGTCGCGCGTGCGCGTCCCTTCGGGAAACATCACGATCAGCTTGCCGGCGCCGAGCGCGTCGACCGCCGCGCGCAGCGCCCCGCGATCGCCTTCCCCGCGCTTCACGTGCACGAGGTCGGCCGGGATCGTGAGGAATCGATAGAGGCGGCTGTCGTTCAGGGATCCGCGCGCGATGAACGTCACCTTGCGTCGGATGCCGCAACCGGCGACCAGCGGGTCGAGGAACGACGCGTGGTTCGTCACGAGCAGGACGCCGCCGGTCTTCGGGACGCGGTCGACGTCGTTCACGCGGTAGCGGAAGAACACCTTCAGCACGCACAGGCAGAAGAACCACGCGATCCGGTACATCACGCGCGCACGTCTCCGGCGCGCGGCGCGATGCGACGCAGGATCTCCGCGACGACGGCGTCGAGCGCGAGCGCGCTCGTGTCGATCACCTGCACCCCGGGCCCGATCACCATCGGCGCGACCGCGCGTGCGGAGTCGGCGGCGTCGCGGGCGCGGATCTGCTCGATCAGCTCGGGAAGCGGCGGGACCGGCAGGCGCTTCTCGAGCAGGTCGCGGCTGCGGCGCTCGGCGCGGACCTCCGCGGCGGCGTCGAGGAAGAAGCGGTGCCGCGCGTGCGGGAACACGACCGTCGCCATGTCGCGCCCCTCGGCGACGAGTCCCGGCGCGGCGCGAGCGCCGAACGCGCGCTGCTCGTCGGTGAGGATCGCCCGCACTTCCGGCAGCGCCGAGACCGCCGAGACACGACCCGTCACTCCGGCGGTACGGATGCGGTCGCCGAGGTCGACGCCGCCCGCGCGGACCGCGCCGGATGCATCGAGCGTCACGGGTCGCACGCGCAGCGCCGCAACCACTCGCGTCGCGTCGAGCGGATCGCCCGCGGCGCCGGCTTCGAGTGCGATCCAGGTCGCCGCGCGGTACATCGCGCCGGTGTCGAGGAATCGCCAACCGAGGCGCTGCGCCACGGCGCGCGCGACGGTGGTCTTGCCGGATCCGGCCGGGCCGTCGAGCGTGAGGATGCTGTCGTCGGTCGCCACGAAGCGCGGGAGTGTAGCGCGGAGCGCAGCGTTCACGATCGCCTCGGCCCGTTCATTGCGTTGCGCGGCGCGCCCCGCCGGATGGGAGACGAACGCCATGTCGCACGCGCTCTCGCGGTTCCTGGTCGCGTCCGTGATCCTCTCGCTCTCGACGCACGCGAACGCCGCGGGCGTGCTGGTGCCGCGCGACGGCAGCGCGCCGATCCGCGTGCGATCGCAGCGTCATCGGCGCTCAGTACGAGATCCTCGACATCCTCTGAGCGTCACGGCTTCGCGGAGATCGATCGTGCCGCACCTGATTTCGAAGGCCCTCTCCGTTCTACTGCTCGCGTTGCCGTCGACCGGCGCTCTCGCGGCAGCACGACTCCAGGACTCGCAGCCGCGCCCGGCAGCGGCGAAGCGGGAGGAAGTGCTCAGCGAACCGGCCCAGCCGACGGCTCCGAATGCCGCTCGTGCCGGCGGCATCGCGTGCGGAACGCTCGGCCCCGGTTTCGAGCAGTGGCGATTCTGGTGGCAGAACAACAAGGACCAGTATCTCGAGCGACCGATCGAGAAGTCGGCGCTCGGCTCGCAGGCGTCGATCGAGCGACCGTCGTGGGACGAGATCCGGAACCGGATCCTCCCGGTGTTGAAGGAAGCACTGACCGATGACGACGCCGACGTCGTCGACGCCGCCGTGCTCGCCCTCGGCCGGATCACGCCCGTCGATCAGTCGGCGCTCGTGCTCGAGGACGTGGAGAAGGTCGTCGGCAACATCAACGAATTGCCGCAGCAGTCCGCGGTGCTGTCGCTCGGCGTGCTGGGGTCGACGGAAGCGATCCCGCTGTTGACCGAAGTCATGAACGACTCCGCCGAGGGTCGCGGACTCACGCATTCGAGCGGCGAGATCCACGAACTGCAGCGCTCGTTCGCGGCGATCTCGCTCGGGCGCATCAGCGCCGAAGAGTCCGTTCCTTCGCTCATCGCGGTGCTGCATCGCGCGAACAGCGGTTCGACCGGCTTCCGTGCGTCCGTGGTCCTCGCACTCGGCTCGTTCCGTGAGGGCCGGAATCAGATCGTCGCGGAGCTCACGGCGCTGCTGAACGATCCCTCACTCGACCCGACGATCCGTGCGCAGGCCCCGATCTCGCTCGCGCGCCTCGGCCCGCGAGCGGCGACCGCGATCCCGCGACTGCTCCAGCTTCTGCTCGCGAACGACACGGAAAAGCGCGTGCGCCAGTCAACGGCCATCGCGCTCGGCGTGCTCGCGCAGCCGAGCCACCCCGGAGTCGTCGCCGGGCTGAAGGAGACCATCGAGAGCTGCGAAGACGACCAGACTCGGCACTTCGCGATGATCGCGCTCTCGGACATCGCGGTGCACGCCGCCGCCATTCCGGACGCGATCGCCGTCGACGACGTCACGTCGTTCCTCGCGCGGGAGCTGCACGGCGGCTCGCACGCGCCGAAGACCACGCACCGTCCGTGGGCCGCGCTGTCGCTCGCGCGGATCGGTCGCGCGCTGGACCCGGCGTCGCTCCAGCGCGCCGCGATCACCACAAGTCTGTCCCGCGCGTTCGATGACGAGAACGACCCGTCCTACCTCGGGGCCATCGCGATCGGTCTCGCTCTCGTCGATGCGAGGACCGCGGGAACGAAGATCCTGGAAGCGTTGAACCGGACGAATGGCGGCGTGCTGAGGGGGCAGTGCGCCGTCGCGCTCGGACTGCTCCGCCACGTGGAGGCGAAGCCGGCGCTGCACGCGCTTCTGCTCGACGATCGCGCTCCGACGATCCGGCCGCAGGTTGCCGCCGCACTCGCGCTCGCGGGAGATGCGGAAGCCGTCCCGTTGCTGATCGATGCTCTGCGCGATGCGAAGACGCTCGGCGAGTTCAGCTCGATCTCGAAGTCGCTCGCCGTCCTCGGTGACCGCCGCGCGATCGAACCGTTGGCATCGCTGGTTCGTGACGCGAACATGCCCGGACTCGCGCGGGCATACGCATGCGTCGCGCTCGGACGGATCGCGGAGAAGACGAAGCCGCGTTGGAACGAGCCGCTGTTGCGGAACGCGAACTACCGCACCGTGGTCGGCGCGCAGTACGAGATCCTCGACATCCTCTGACCTCGGTCCGGGCCGGTCGGCAAATCGCCGCCACCGCCGCCACCACGCGAGATTCGTCGATTCGAGCGAAGAAACTGCCGAGAACGGCCTGGTGGCGGCGGTGGCGGCGATCTTGCGAACTGCCGATTCAGCCGCCGGAGCGCGCGCCTTGCGGGTCGAACCGCTCGAGCCGCAAACCTCGCTCGTCCATCTCCGCGTAGACGCCGCCGCCGTGCCAGTCGCCGAGCACGTGGAGCTGCATCGGACGCGCCGCGTCGCCGACCTCGCGCACGCCCGGATCGTGCACGTGACCGCACACCATCGCGTCGAACCCCTCGGCGAACCGCGCGCGCGCGGCGGCCGGGACGATGCCCATCGTCATGACCGTCTTGCGCGCGGTGCTCTGCTTCGACCGCTTGCGCATCCCGCCCGCGACGCGACGCGCCGCCCACAACGGCAGCGACCACGACAGGAAGCGGATCACGGGGCCGCGCAGGAACGGCTTGCTCTTCTGGTACTCGACGTCGTCGGTGCACAGCGAATCGCCGTGCAGCAGGAGACAGCGCCGTCCGAACAGCTCCGTGCGGTGCTCCTCCCCCACGATCGTGCCGCCGCACGCGCGCGCCTCCGCGGCGCCGAGCAGGAAGTCGCGGTTGCCGTGGAACAGGAAGACCTGCGTGCCCGCGCGCGACAGCGCGGCCATCGCGTCGAACACGCGTGCGCACTCGGGGACGCGGAGCTGGCGCCTGCCGACCCACGTCTCGAACAGATCGCCGAGCACGTAGAACCGATCCGCGCCCGCGACGACGCGCCGCGTGAACTCCTCGAACACCGCGACCTCGTCCGGCCGCTCGGGGCCGAGGTGGAAGTCGGACGCGAAGACGACGCGCTTCAAGTCGGATCCGTCGGCACGGCGCCCGGGCTCACTTGCCCGTCGGAGCGTCGGGGTGGATCTGCCCGGACTCGCCGGACGGCGCGGTGCCGAGGCCGGGGATCGCGTAGTCGCGCATCTTCTCCCAGAGGCTCTTGCGGCTGATGCCGAGCAGCCCGGCAGCCTGCGCCTTGTGGTTCTTCGTCACGCGGAGCACGCGGATGATGTGCTCGCGCTCCGCCTGCTCGACGTACTCGCGCAGCGACGTGATCTTGCCGCTCACCTCGACCGCGTTCTTCGCGGTGCGCGCCGACATCAACAGGTGCTCCGCCTTCAGCACGTTCGCGGCGCCCGCCATCGCGATCGCGCGCTCGACGGAGTTCTCGAGCTCGCGCACGTTGCCGGGCCACGGATAGGCGCACAGCGCTTCCATCGTCTCTTGCGTGATCTCGAACGGACGGCCGCGCGACAACCGCGAGACGAAGTGCTTCACGAGGAGCGGGATGTCCTCGACGCGGTCGCGCAACGGCGGCAGCTTCAGCGGGACGACGTTCAATCGGTAGTAGAGGTCTTCGCGGAAGCGGCCCTGGACCATGAGGTCGGGCAGGCTCTTCTTGGTCGCGGTGACGACGCGGATGTCGACCGCGATCGCCTTCTCGCCGCCGACGCGTTCGATCAACCGTTCCTGCAGCGCGCGCAGGAGCTTCACCTGCACGGTGAGTCCGAGGTCGTCGACGTCGTCGAGGAACAGCGTGCCGTTCGTCGCGAGCTCGAAGCGGCCCTTGCGCTCGCGGCGCGCGTCGGTGAACGCGCCTTTCTCGTGACCGAACAGCTCCGCCTCGAGCAGCGTCTCCGGCAGCGCGGCGCACGAGAGCGCGACGAACGGACCGTCGCGGCGCAGCGAGTTGCGATGGATCGCGCGCGCGATGACTTCCTTGCCGGTGCCGCTCTCGCCTTCGATCAGGATCGACGCGTCGGTCGGCGCGACGGTGCGGACGATCTCGAGCACCGAGTGCATCGCGGGCGAGCCGACGATGACGTCCTCGAACCCTTCGAGCTTGCCGATCTGCTCGGTGAGCTGCCGGTTCTTCAGCTCGAGCTGCCGCATCCGTGCGACGCGCGCGACGAGGATCAGGATCTCGTCGTTCAGGAACGGCTTCAGGACGAAGTGGAACGCGCCCTTGTGCATCGCGTCCACGGCCGTCTCGACGGTGCCGTACGCGGTGATGAGGATCACTTCCGTGCGCGGCGTGCGCTCCTTCGCGGCGGCGAGCACCTTCAATCCGTCGGCGCCCGGCAGGCGCAGGTCGGTCACCACGACGTCGAACGTCTTCGTCGTCAACTGCTCGACCGCCGCGTCGCCGCTGTCGACCGCGGTGACGCGATGGCCGACCTCCTTCAGGTCGTCGGCGAGCGTGACGCGAATCGTCTCCTCGTCGTCGACGAGCAACACGTCGAGCGGGAGCGCCGGACGCCGCGCGTCGTCGGAGCCGGATTTCGGTGCAGCGCTGGTCGAGGTCAGTGTGCCGTCCCTTCGCAGGCGACAGTAGGATGCGCCCGACCGGAAGATTCTCGGCGAGGATGGCCGCGAATCAAGCTCCGGCCCGCGGTCGTCGCAGTCGGAGTCGGTGATGCCGGAGCCGTTGAACGATCTGATCGGTCAGATCCACTCGATGTTCGACGACCATGCGGACACGCTCCGCGCGAGCCGCGATCTCCTTCCCACGACGATCGCGCGCGCGGCCGACGCGGTGATCCGCTGCTACCGCGCCGGCGGCAAGGTGCTCGTGTTCGGCAACGGCGGTTCGTTTTCCGACGCGCTCCACATCGAAGGCGAGCTGACCAACCGCTTCCACCGCGATCACCACGGACTGCCGGCCGTGTGCCTCGGCGCCGGGCAGGCGTCGCTCACCGCGACCGCGAACGACTACTCGTACCAGGACGTGTTCGCGCGCCTGGTGGAAGCGCTCGGCAAGAAGGGCGACGTCGCGCTCGGGCTCACGACGAGCGGCAACTCGGAGAACGTCGTGCGCGGCCTCGCGACCGCGCGCCGCCTCGGCCTCACGACGGTCGGCTTCACCGGCCGCACCGGCGGCAAGGCGAAGGAGCACGCCGACCTCCTGATCGCGGTCCCGAGCGACAAGACTCCGCGCGTGCAGGAGGTCCACATCCTCGCGGCGCACGCGATCTGCGAGCTCGTCGAAGACGCCCTCTTCCCGCCGAAGCGCTCGTGAAGCGCCGCGCGGTCTTCCTCGATCGCGACGGGACGATCATCCACGGCGATCCGCCGGAGTGGATCTGCTCCCCGGCCGACGTGCGCCTGCTCGACGGAGCGGCGGACGCGATCCGCCGCATGAACGACGCCGGCTTCGTCGTCGTGATCGTGACGAACCAGTCCGGACTCGCGCGCGGCTACTTCACCGAGGAAGACCTCGCCGCGATCCACTCCGTGATGCTCGACCGCTTGCGCCGCCGCGGCGCGCGGATCGACGCGATCTACACCTGCCCGCACCACCCCGACGCGAAGCTCGCGAAGTACCGCAAGGTCTGCGACTGCAGGAAACCGAAGCAGGGCCTCGTGCGGCGCGCCGTGAAGGAACTCGGTCTCACGCTGCGCGGCTCGTTCGTCTCCGGCGACGCGACGCGCGACGTGCTGCTCGCGAAGGGCAACGAGCTCACGCCGATCCTCGTGCTGACCGGCAAGGGAGAGTCGCTCCGACAGGAAGCGCGCGCCGCGCTCGCCGACCGATTGATCGTGAAGAAGGAC
>CAZBOK010000254.1:0-1658 GCA_964493525.1 uncultured Phycisphaeraceae bacterium
AGGGGGGGATCGCACCAACAGGCGATCCTCGGGTGAGAGGTGGTCCCAGGCGCGGCGCGCGAAGGCGCGCGCCGAACAGGGCGGGGCCGGAACGCCAAGCGCCGCAAGGACGCCGCGCACTTCGTTGACGAGCAACGTGCGCGCTCGCACCAGGCCATCGCGCATGCGCAACAGCGCCATGCGCCGTTGCGTGACCTCCGAGCGATGCGTGACCCGGCGCAACAAGTCCGGACAACGAGCGCCGAGTCGCGCGAGTCCGAGCGCGTCGTCGCGGTCAGACTTCTGCCGCTTACCGAGCAGCTCCTTCAAGGTCGAAGGCACGATGACGACGGCGTCGAAGCCAAGTTCGGTCAAGAAGCGCGACACCCACGGCGAGGTCGGGCCGACCTCCATGAAGACCCGGCAGCGCTCGAGCGACTCGAGTGCGCCGCGCAGGCCGGCTTTGGTGGAGGGCATCACGATCTCCTCGATGACGCCGCTGCGTCGCAGCACGCACGCGCGCGACTTGCGCACTCCGAGTTCGAGCCCGATCACCGTGTCGTTGGTCATGGTGGTCCCGCACGATTCGGAAGTGGTAGCGTTCCCGTTCATGGTCAGCCTCCTCTTTGAACTCGCGACTCAAGACAACAGTTCAATGCAGACCGAAAGGTACTGCGCCGGAGGCTGACCTCCCGGATTCGGTGCACGACGGCGGCTGGACCGCGCTGCGCGCGGATCCGCGCCGGCTGGCGTGCGAGACGTTGACGCGGGGCGTGAGCGTCGGACGGGCGACGTCGTCGATGTCGTGCGCTCGTTCGATCGGAGCTTCGCTCCGATCGAACTTGCACCGGGATGGATGCATCTGGTGAGGATGGTTGGACGGTGGAATCGAATCGCGGGCTCACGGGCCGAGCACGCTGCGTTGGGACCTCGTGCACCACCACGCCATGCGCCACGGGATGCCGTGAACGGTCAACTCGTATTCGAGTCGCCCGCACGCTCGATCGATCATCGCGAACTGACTCGCGTCGGCGGACGACCGCAGCGCGACGAACGCCGGCTGTCGCAGCGTTTCGATCCGGATCGTGAAGCCGCCATCATTCGTCGTGTCGTGGTATTCCGCTTCGATCATCAGCCCCGCGGTGTCGCGCGACGGATCATGTTGCAGCGTCCATCCGAACTCCGCGGACAGCTCGTCGAAGCACTGCTGCAGCTTCGACTCAAGATCGGGCGTGGCACCGAGCTCGATCCGACACTGCCGAATCTCGGGCTTGATCACTTCCGTTCCGATCCCGAGGGCGCAAATGGCACCTTCGTACACGAGCAGCCCGGTGCAGCCGCCGCACGTGAGCAGCGACGCGAGCACGAGGGCTCTTCGCGACATCGCGGCGATCGATGCTCGGTCCGTTCGCACGGCCGTCCCCCCCGCCGACTTCCCTTCGTCACGCGTCAATCGACGGTCCGCACGTACACGTCGAGTCGCGACTTCGCTCCTTCGATCGACGCGACGGCGTCGATGAAAGCGTAGGACTCGCCGTCGGAGAATTGCATCTCGAAGTGGCGTTCGGAACCGCCGTGGCCGAGCATGCGGTACTGCGGCCCGTGGAGGCACCACGCGGCGAACGCCGAGCGCGCGACTTCGATCATGCGCTCGGGCGGCCGCTCGCGGCCGGAAGTCT
>CAZBOK010000254.1:1758-6798 GCA_964493525.1 uncultured Phycisphaeraceae bacterium
GGATGCAACCTGCGACCGCATGGAACGGTAGTGCAACGTATGGCGACCGATCGTCCAGCCCCCGCGACCGACTGCCTGTGGGATCGGATCGATGACGCGCTGGATCGAAGAGTCGACCCGCTCGACGACCCGGACCTGGTGGAACGGTTGCTCTCTTCGCCCGCGGACCTCGACGAATTCGCCCGCTTGGCCGGACGGCTGCGTTGTGCGGCAACGCTTCCGCCGTCGCGGCCCCGCCGTCGTCTCGTTGCCGCCGGGGTCGTGCTGTTCTCGATCGCGCTGTTCGCGATTGTTCTGATCGCGACGTGGAGGTTCGCCGAGCGCGGGCCCGCGCGGGACGAGGTCGGCGCCGACGGGGCGCCGCAATCCGCGAGCGGGACCCGAGTCCTCGACTACCGGATCGAATGGGAGTCGAGCGACGGCTCGACTGCGCTGCGATCCTCCGTCGCCGGAGACGGTCGGGTCACTAGTCGGCACACGACGCGCTCGCGCGTCTCGACGAGCTCGCCCGATCGGGCTTTCGGCGTCGTTTCGTATCGCATCGACTCCGACGCTACAGTCGGGGTCACGGGCCCGTGAGATCCGACGGTGCGCCCGCTTGCGATCCCTCCCGGAGCGACGGCCGTGTCTTCCGCCATCGAAGCGGACGCTGACGGGCTACGCGGGGAGCTGGCTGCGGAGGTTCCGCGGCTACGCGCCTTCTTGGCCGACCTGATCGGCCGCGCGGGGGACGTCGACGACGTGCTCCAGGAGACGCTCCTGCGCGCGCTGCGCTACGCGGGCTCGTTCGATTCGCGAGCGGGCAGCGTGACCAACTGGTTGAAGAAGACCGCCGTGCGCGTGTGGATCGATCGTCGTCGACGCGATGCGCGGGATCTCCTTCACCTGGCCGAGACTTCGGAGCCGGTGCTCTCCGTGCCGGACGGCGGCATCGACGCACGGCTCGACGCCGACCGCATGCTCGTCGAACTCGATCCGCGCGATCGGGAGATCCTGTTGTTGTTCCACCGCGACGGACGGACGCTCGACGAGATCGCGTCGTCGCTCCGGATGCCGCTCAACTCCGTGAAGTCCCGCCTGCATCGCGCGCGGCGGAAGCTCCGCTCCGCGCATCCAGACGAACGGGAGGACTAGACCGATGCGTACCTCGATGCTTTCCTTGCTGATCTTCGTGTGCGCCGTCGCGACGGCGCAAGGCTTCGGACCGGACGGAACGGACGGCGCATCGGGAGGTCCGACGCTCGAAATCTACGACGCGCGCGATCTCGTCCGCGATGCCGCGCGCGCGGCCGGCGACGCGAGTCCGCGCACGTCGGGCGATGCGGTTCCTGCGCAGGGGGACAGCGGCGCGGTCGCCTCGGGGCTGATCGACGCGATCCGGACGTTCGTCGTGCCGCCGCTCGGCGACGGCGACTCGGTGTCCGCGGTCGACGAGTCGCCAGGCACCATCGTCGTGCGTGCACATGGCGCTCATCACCGTTGGATCCATGCCTTTTTCGCCGAACTGCGCTCCCGCGCCGCGAGGGTCTCGATCGTGACGCCGAAGCTCTTCTCGCTGCAAGCCGACGCAGTGAAGGCTCACGCGCTCGACGCGCCCCGCGTGCTCGTGGGCGCCGCGGAAGCAGGCGCCTTGCTCGAACAGCTCGCCGCGGAGTCCGTCCCAAAATCGGGGCTGCCGCGCGGCCTCATCTCGTGCCCGGTGAGGGCGCTGCTGGAGACCTCGAGCGGAACGACCCGGAGCGTGGAGTACGTGAAGGCGGTCGAGCGACACGAGCATGTCGCACCCGGCGACCGCACTCTCGTCATTCCAGTGATCGACGCGGTCAAAGTGGGAACCCGGATCATCCTGCGCGCGGTACCCGTCGAACCGGACCGGCTCGGCGTCTCCTTCCGGCTCGAGGTCACGAGCGTCGAGGGATGGGATGTCTCTGGAAACGCCGACGCCGGCGAGAGCGCGGTCCCTCGCATGCGGCGACTGACCGCCGAATCCCATGCAGTGGTTCCCGAGTCCGGCGCGATCGTGTTCCCCGGGCCGATCGACGGCGATCGGCAGATCGTGGTCGCGCTCTCGTTCGCGCCGCTCGACGCCGACGCGTCGAAGGATCTCACACCGACGATCACGACCAAGGGCGCGAAGGACGGTCACTAACGAGATCGCGCGGAGCCGACCATAGCAACGCTCCCCCGACAACCGTCGCGGGTTGTCGGGGGAGTGCGTTCGGGTCACTCTGTCGCGCGCCGGGCCGCGCGCGTCACGCCGCGCTGGTGCCGCCCGCCGCAACCGCGCCGTCGCTCGACTGCGGCTGGACGTTCTTCTTGATCTTCGTCCAGTGGTAGTTCCGGAAGCCGGTGCCGGTCGGGACCATCGCGCCGAGGATCACGTTCTCCTTCAGGCCGATGAGCTCGTCCTTCTTGCCGGCGAGCGCCGCTTCCGTGAGCACCTTCGTCGTCTCCTGGAACGACGCGGCGGAGATCATCGAGTCGGACTGCAGCGACGCCTTCGTGATGCCGAGCAGCATCGGCTCGGCAGTCGGCGGCCGCTTCTTCGCCTTGATCGTCTCTTCGCGCACCTTCTTGAAGCGGAACTTGTCGACCATCAGGCCCGGCAGCAGATCCGAGTCGCCCGGATCCTCGACGCGCACCTTGCGCATCATCTGCGCGACGATCGTCTCGATGTGCTTGTCGTCGATCGTCACGTCCTGCGACCGGTAGACGTTCTGAACTTCGCGCAGCAGGTAACCCTGCACCGCTTCCTCGCCGTTGATGCGGAGGATGTCGTGCGGGATCAGCGGACCTTCGATCAACGCCTGGCCGGCCTTGACGCGGTCGCCCTGCTGGACGCGCAGGTGCTTGCCGTGCGGCACGAGGTGCTCCTGCACCAGACCGCCTTCGGCCTTCACGAGGATCGTGCGCTTGCCGCGCTTCATCTCCTTCACGATCTCGACGATGCCGTCGACCTCGGCCATCACCGCCGGCTCCTTCGGACGCCGCGCTTCGAACAGCTCGGTGACGCGCGGCAGACCGCCGGTGATGTCCTGAACGCCGCCGGTCTCCTTCGGCGTCTTGGCGAGTAGCGTGCCCGCCTTCACCTTCACGCCGTTGTCGACCTCGATGTAGGCACGCTCGGGGATCGGGTAGTAGATGAGCGGGTTGCCCTGCGCGTCCTCGATGACGATCTGCGGGTGCAGGTCGCCCTTGTGCTCGATGACGACCGAACGCATGACGCCCGAGTTGTCCTTCTCGCGTTTGAACGTCTTGCCTTCGACGAGATCTTCCCAGCGCACCTTGCCGTCGCGGTCCGCGAGGATCGGGGTCGTGTGCGGATCGAGGCGCGCGAGGATCTGGCCCTGGCGAACTTCGGCGCCGTCCTTCAGCGCCATGATCGCGCCGAGCGGGACCGAGTAGCGGTCGAGCTCGCGGCCCTTCTTGTCGACGATCAACACTTCGCCGTTGCGGTCGAGGACGACGTCGTCCTTGCCGTTGTTCACGACCTTCAGGCCCTCGAGCTTCAGCACGCCGGGGCGCTTCGCCTTCACGTCGGAGATGGCGACCGAACGGGACGCCGCGCCGCCGATGTGGAACGTGCGCATCGTGAGCTGCGTGCCCGGTTCGCCGATCGACTGCGCGGAGATGATGCCGACCGCGAGGCCTTCTTCGACGAGCGAGCCGCGCGAGAGATCCATGCCGTAGCACAGCGCGCAGACGCCGAGGGACGCTTCGCACGTGAGCGGGCTGCGCACGCGCACCTTCTCGTACCCGAGGTTCTGGATCTTCTGCGCGACCTCTTCGGTGATCAGGTCGTTCTCGCGCACGACGACTTCGTCCGTGACGACGTCGACGATCGCGCTGCGAGCAACGCGTCCGCGGATCTGCTGGCGCAACTCGATGTCGACCTTCTCACCCTTGTAGACGGCGGACTTCGCGATGCCGTTGATGGTGCCGCAGTCGCGCACCGTGACGACGACGTTTTGCGCGACGTCGGCGAGCTTGCGCGTGAGGTAACCCGAGTCGGCCGTCTTGAGCGCCGTGTCGGCGAGGCCCTTGCGCGCGCCGTGCGTCGACGAGAAGTACTCGAGCACCTTCAGGCCTTCGCGGAAGTTCGCGCGGATCGGCGTCTCGATGATCTTGCCGTTCGGCTTCGCCATCAGGCCGCGCATGCCGGCGAGCTGGCGGATCTGTTCGAGCGAACCGCGCGCGCCCGACGAGGTCATCATGAAGATCGGGTTGAGGTAGGGCTTGCCCTCGCGCGTGTCGTTCTTCAGCTCGCCCATCATCTCCTCGCCCACCACTTCGCGTGCGTGGGTCCAGAGGTCGACGACCTGGTTGTAACGCTCGCCCTCGGTGATGACGCCCTTCTCGAACCGGCGCTGGATCTCGTTCACCTGCTTCTGAGTGTCGTCGACGATCCGCACCTTCGCGGTCGGGACCTTCAGGTCGGCGGTCGAGAACGAGAGGCCCGCGAGCGTCGCGCTCTTGAAGCCGATGTCCTTGAGCGCGTCGAGCATCTGAATCGTGCGCTCTTTGCCGAGGAGCTTGAAGTACTCGCCGATGAGCCGGTTCAGCTCCTTCTTCGTCATCGTGTAGTTGTAGAACGGCGCGCCCGCGTCGAAGATGTCGTTGAAGATCACGCGGCCCACGGTCGTCTCGACCGGGTTCATGATCACGCCCTTCGCCGTGCGCTCTTCGGGAGCGAGCCCCGCGAGTTCGCCGGTGCGGTTCACGACCTTCAGGTGCTCGGCGTTCGACTTCGGCTTGAACAGACGGCCGGCCTGCAGTCGCACGCGGACCTTGGCGTGCACTCCGACCTTGCGGTCGGCGTAGGCGCGGAAGACTTCCGTCACCGAACCGAACACCTTCCCCTCACCGATCTGACCCGGCTGCTCCGCGGTCAGGTAGTGCGCGCCGAGGACGATGTCCTGCGACGGCGTGATGATCGGGTTGCCGTGCGCGGGCGAGAAGATGTTGTTCGTCGACAGCATCAACGTCGCGGCCTCGACCTGCGCCTCGAACGACAGCGGCAGGTGCACCGCCATCTGGTCG
>CAZBOK010000255.1:0-6751 GCA_964493525.1 uncultured Phycisphaeraceae bacterium
GTTCGGAGCGCTTGTCGGCCTCGCGCTTCTTCAAGAGCTTCTGCTGCACCGCTTCGGCGTCGAGGCGGCCGGGGACCTTCGACTTGCCGACGCCGCGCGCGGCGACCGCCTTCTTCGGCGGAGTCGCGGGCACCTTGACCGGCGCCTTGCCGGCCGCTTTCGCGGGTACGGCGACCGGAGGCTTGGCGGCAACTTTCGCCGCCGGCTTCTTCTCGGGCGGAGCGGCGGGCTTGCTCGCGGCGGGTTTCTTCGCCGGGGCCGGCTTCGCCTGCTTCGCCTTCTGCTTCTTGTTGGCTGCCACGCCGCAGGCCCTCCACGCGGGTCGGGCGAATGGATTCGGAACCGGTTCGATCCGGTACCAGGAACCCGCCGTCGATCCCTGGAACGGGCGCGGACAGTATCGTCGCCGCCCCGCGCGGGCAAGCGACGCCCAAGAACGTCAAGGTTTTTTTTCCGTGTGCACCGATCGCCGCGGTCAGCGGGCGCCGGGCAGATCGACGTTCACGCCGAACGTGTAGGTGATCGTCATCCCGTGCCAGACGCAGACGGCGAGTGCCGACACGACCACCGCATCCAGCGAGTCCATCAGCCAGCGCGGCGCCCGGCGCGCGAGGGCCGCACGGATCAGCAGTGCGGTCAGCGCCGCGTAACCGAACAGTCGGTGGCGTGCGACGACCGATTCGGGCAGGACCTCCCCACGGCGGGTCCAGACGGTGGCCGCGATCTCGCCGGTCACGAGCGCCAGACCGAGGGCGATGCCACCGGCGACAGCGAGTCCACGTGGCGGCCGCGAAACGGAACCTGGCTGGCGCTCGCGGCGCGCGCGCATCGCGGAGAAGACCGCGAAGGCGAGCCAGGCGAACGCCAGCCAGGCGAAGACCGGATGGATGTGCTCGTAGCCGAAGACCACGAGGCACAGGTTAGAGACGATTCACCATCGCGTAACGGAACTCGAACACGTCGTCGCAGGCGAACGGGAGCGCGCGGACCATCACCGTGTGGCATCCCGGACCGAGCCCGACGACCACGTGGATGCCGTCGGGGGACACCGAGAACGGAACTTCCACGGTGTCGACCAGCACGCGGAACGGCGGGCCTTCCTGCATCCGGTCGTCGGTCGCGATTCCGATGGTGACGAGGTACGGATCGACGCGGTCACGGCGGGCCGCGGGAACGTCGAGCGTCAGCTTCAAGAGCGGGTCGGGATCGAGCGCGCGGATGCGGACAACGTGCCGCGTCGCCATGTCGCGGAGCGAGAAGTCGCCCGTGACGAGCACGGTGCGCATCCGCAGCGCGAGCGCGGTGCGGCCGCCGAGGCCGAACGCTTCCGGCGCCCACGCGTCGACGAGCAGGCCGTCGTGCCACGGATCGCGCGCGAATCGGGCATCGCCACCGTTCCCGCGCGGTCCGTTGCCGCGGAAGCCGTCGTCGCGGTCGGCGAGGAACGCATCGAGGTTCCCGTCCCGGCCGATCGCGGCGCGGAGCTGCTCGGCGCCGGCCTCGGTCGCCGCGGCGGCGCGGAACACGCGCGCGCGATCGGGCACGTCGCCGCCGCGCCACGCGTGGATCCGCTCGGCGCCGCCGCCGATCGCCGGCGTGACGGCCTCGCGGAACTCGGGGACCGCGCGCGATGCCTTCGCGTTGCCGCGTGCGCCATTCTGCATCGGAATCAGGGGAAGGAGGCCGGCGATCAGAATCGCACCGGCGGTGAGCGGGCTCTGGGACATGATCGGTTCTCCTCGCGGCGCCGATCGATCCGCGCGATCCGCTCGAGGATCCGCCCGCGGCGCACTTCGGCGCACGGGCGAGGACGAGCGCATCGGTCGTGCCGCGACGCAGACCGGCCGCCGCTTCGCAGTTGCGATCGTCCGTCCGCGGCGGTCAGATTCCGCCGATGCGGAGCGGGATCGATGGAGCGGTCGAGACGGCGTTGCTCGCGGAGCGGCTTGCGGCCGTGGCGGAGGAGATGGGGGGCGCGCTGCAGCGCGCCGCGTTCTCGGCGAACGTGAAGGAGCGGCTCGACTTCTCGTGCGCGGTGTTCCTCGCCGACGGGTCAATGGTGGCGCAGGCGGCTCACATCCCCGTGCACCTCGGCGCGATGCCGCTCTCGGTCGCCGCCGTGCGCGAGGACCTCGATCTCGGCCGCGGCGACGAGGCGATTGTCAACGATCCGTTCCGGGGCGGCACGCACCTGCCGGACATCACTCTGGTGCGCCCGGTCTTCCTCACCGCGCGCTCGCTGCGTCCCGAGTTCTTCGTCGCGAACCGCGCGCACCACGCCGACGTCGGCGGCGCCACCCCGGGCTCGATGGGAATCGCGCGCGACGTGTTCGCGGAGGGAATCCGCATCCCGCCGGTCCTGCTCACGCGCAACGGGGTGGCGGAGCGCTCGGTGTGGCGGATCTTCCTCTCGCAGGTGCGCGAGCCCGACGAGCGGCTCGGCGACCTGCGCGCGCAACAGGCGGCGAATCACGTCGGGGCGCGCCGGCTCGAGGATCTCGCGCACGGGTCCGCGTCCGCCGCGCGTGAGCTCGTCCGCGGCGCCGGCGAACTGCCGCGAGCGACCGCACGCGCGTTGTCCGCGCGGCTTCGCGAGCTGCCGCGCGGCACGTTCCGCTGCGCCGATCGGCTCGACGACGACGGGTTCGGGAGCGGGCCGCTGCCGATCCGCGTCGCGATCACGCCGCGCGGCGGTCGCGCGCGCGTCGACTTCACGGGGACCGCTCCGCAGCAGGCCGGTCCGGTGAACGCGCATCTCGCGGTGACTCTCTCGGCGGTCGGCTACTGCTTCCGCTGCCTGCTCGGCGACGACGTGCCGATGAACGGCGGCATCCTCGCGCCGATCGAAGTCGTCGCGCCCGCGGGCTGCCTGGTGAACGCGGTGGCGCCGGCGGCGGTGGCCGCGGGCAACGTAGAGACCTCGCAGCGAATCGTCGACGTCGTGATGGGCGCGCTCTCGCGCGCGATCCCCGGGCGAATCCCCGCCGCGTCCGCGGGCACGATGACGAACCTCTCATTCGGCTCCACCGCCGGCGGAAGCGCCACCTACTATGAAACGCTCGCGGGCGGAGCGGGCGCGACCCGCGATCACGCGGGGCAGAGCGCGGTGCAGACCCACATGACGAACACGCGGAACACGCCGATCGAGATGCTCGAGGCCGCGCTCCCGCTGCACGTCGCGCGCTTCGCCGTGCGACGCGGTTCCGGCGGCCGCGGACGCCGCGCGGGCGGCGACGGGATCGTGAAGGAGATCGTGGCGCGGGCTCCGATCGGCGGCGCATTGCTGGCCGAGCGACACGTGTCGCGTCCGAGCGGCGCCGACGGCGGCGGCCCCGGGAAGTCGGGCGCCGCGGAGATCGTCTCGCCGCGCGCGCGCAGCGCGCGCCGACTCGCGGCCAAGTGCACGTTCACGCTCGGGACCGGCGATCGACTGCGCGTCGAGACGCCCGGCGGGGGCGGCCACGGGTCCGCGGCGAGGAAGCGATGATGCGAACCCTCCGACGACTCTGTGCAGCGCGGACGCTCGTCTGGCTCGCGGTCGCGTGCGGCACGCTCGGCGGATGCTCGAGCCCCGACCCCACGGCGATCGAGGGCATCACCCGCGATGCCGACGGATTGTTCCGGGGGATCGACCTGCCGGGCGCCGACCCCGATCAAGTGTTCGACGTCGCGCGCAGGAACATCCGCACTCACTTCGCGGGCGGCACCGTCGAGGAGAACCCGAAGCTGCGCACGGTGAAGACTGCGCGCGATTGGTCCGGCACGGCGAAGCGGATCGAGTTCTACCTCCAAGTGATCCCGATCACCGGCGGCGCGCGCGCGTCGGTGTATGCGCCGGTCTACACGCTGCGCGACGATCTTGCGAAGAACCCGAGCGGCGATCCGTGGAAGTTCTGGGACCAGGACAACTTCGTCGAGAACACGATCCTGCTCGAGTTGTACGACGAGCTGTTCGTCGCTCCGATGCCGACGGCCCCGGAGCCGGCGTCCGAACCGTCGACCCCGAGTTCCTGAGCGAACTCCCGCCCTCACTCAACTTTCGAAACGAGACGTGCCGATCCCGAGGGGAGGAAATCCCCATGGAACCGGGCCCGACGCGTCATCGTGGACAGCATCGAGTCGTCGTCGCCATCGGCGGCGCCGCGGCGTTCACGTTGGCGGCGGTCCTGGCGACGATCGAGTTCGGGCCGCCGCTCGCGGGCGTCCTCGACGTCGGCCTGCCGTCGCTGCTCGCGCTGCTCTGGTGTCTGCGCGGACGTGAATGCCTCGATCGCGGCGGGCCGCTCGCGCCGCTCGGCTCGATCCTCGTCCTGTCCGGCGTCGCGCTCGATCTCGTCCCGGGGGCGATGTCGATCCCGCTGTGGGTCGAGACGTCGTCGTTCGCGAAGGTCGGCGGCGTCGCGTTGCTCGCGATCGTCGCGGACCGTTGCCGGCGCAGCGGCGCCGACGAAGCCGGGTCCCGCCGATCGACGCTCGACGCGTTGGATCTGCTGAGCGAGCCGCTCCTCGGCGTCGATTCGGAAGGATGCGTCGTCTTCCAGAGCCGCGCCGCGCGACCGCTCGTCGGTCGCGATGCGGCGCGCGCGCGCATGCCGCTCGCGGAGATCCTGAGTCTCGAAGGCATCGACGTCGGCGCCGCGCTCAACTCGCACTCGGATGCACCCGGCGGATTCTGCTGCCATGGCCGCGTGCTCGGGCCGCGTTCGCGCGACGTGATCGTCACCGTCCACGGCGGCAGGGACTTCACGACCGCATCCGGCATCCCGCTCGCCGCCGTCGTGCAGCTCGTCGATGTCCCGACCACGCTGCTCGGTCGGCCGCAAGCGGATCAGACGCCGTCGTCCTTCGTCCGGCAGCTCGCGCGCATCGCGCACGAGTTGAACAACCCGCTGACGGCGCTGTGCGGCGCCTCCGCATTGCTCGAGAGCGGCGGCGCCGAGTCCTCCGCGCCGCCGCGTGACCCGCTCGTGTCCGGGATCGTCCGCAACGCGGAGCGATGTCGCGGGATCGTGCGCCGCGTCCTCAGCCTAGTGAAGGGGGAGAAGGCCGGCGGTGCGGAGGTCGAACTCAATCGGCTGGTCGAGCAGTTCTCCGAGGACTTCCACGACGTCTTCTCCGATCGCGACGTGCGGTTGCGCATCCAGCCCGCCGATCATCCGTGCGTGGTGTGGTCGAACCGCGCCGGTCTCGAGGAAGTGCTGATCAACCTGGTGTCGAACGCGTGCTCCGCGATGGCCGGCAAGAACGGCGGACGCGGCGGCGGAACCGTGCAGGTGACCGTGCGGCCGGCATCGGCGGCGGACGGTTCGGGCGGCATGGCGGGATTCGACGTCGAGGACGACGGCCCCGGAATCCCGGACGAAGTGCGATCGCGCGTGTTCGACGAGTTCGTGTCCGGCCGCTCCGACGGACTCGGGCTCGGACTCGCGATCTGCCGCGAAGTCGTGCAGGACTCCGGCGGATCGATCGAAGCCGAGCCGCGTGTCCCGAACGGCACGCGCATCCGCGTGCGACTGCCGACGACGCCGCCGAAGCCGAGCCGGAAGATCAATGCCGAGTTCGGGGCGCGCGCGCCGGAGCGACGACTGCGCGTGCTCGCCGTGGACGACGAGCCGGTCCTGCGGCTCGTGATCGAGCGGTTCCTCACCGCCGCGGGACACGACGTCGCAGTGGTCGATGGCGGCGTCGCGGCGCACGAGCGTCTGCTCGCGGAGGATTTCGATGTGATCGTCTCCGATCGCGCGATGGACGACCTCGACGGCGACTCGCTCTACCTCCGGGTCATCGCGGCTCGGCCCGAGTACCGCGGTCGCTTCGTCTTCCTCAGCGGCTCGACGCTCGATCGTCTCCCCGATGCCGCGCGCGAGCACGGTTGCTTGTTCGTCGCGAAACCGTTCGAGAAGGCGGAGTTGATCCGCGCAGTCGAGTCGCTTGCGATGGAAGCGGACGACGCCACCCCGCGCTGAATCGCGCGCGCCGCCGCGTCCTGCAAAGGGCGAGGGGGCGTCCGCCGTAGGGAAGACGCCCCCTCGTTCACGGTGGCTGCGGGACCCACATCACGGGCCCGCCGGCCAGATGACTTCTCAGGTCTGCAGCCTCCGTTTGTCGCAACAGTCAGAACACATGCTGGGACCACCTCCTTTCGAACAGGGCCACGCCGAACGCTCCGGAGTGCGGAGTCGAACGGCCTTCGGGGTCCGTCGCGCAGCGTCCGCGCGACACACGGGGGACCGCGGCCGGAGCCGATGAAACGGCATCGATTCCGTCCCGGACCCTGACCTCCGCGCGGCGTCTCCGTCGAGCGGAGGAAGGAACGCGAGCCGACGACTCCCGCGCTCCACTTCGAATTGGATCGGATGCGCGCGGCGTCGTCCACACCGAAAAACTCGGGTCCGATTAGGATGCCGCGATGCCCCTCGCTGACCGGTCGCCGCGCGGCCTCCGCCTGCTCGGAGCCTTGATCGCGTTCCTGCTCGTCGTCGGTGGCCTCTACATCGCGCAGCGGCGAATGCACGACCTCGTTCCGCTGCTCGTTCCGATCGTGCGCGAGTCGCGCATCGACCTCCTCGAGCGCCTGTCGACGGCGCGTCAGGAGGCCGGGTACCCGCCGGACACGGATTGGCGGGGGATCCTGATCGCGAAGGACGACAACCGCGACGAGCCCGACCTTCCGCTGCTGCTTCCGTTCGAGGGCGCGCTGTCGTTTCCGGAGGTTCCGATCCACCCGCACGCGCGCTTCACGGCGGGGATC
>CAZBOK010000256.1:0-6741 GCA_964493525.1 uncultured Phycisphaeraceae bacterium
CACGGCGACGAGCATCCCGCGCAAGCTCGAGGACCGCACGCGAACCGATCGCGTCGTGCTCGCGCCGAACCGCACGACGCCGTGTGGGAGACCCCTTCCCCATGAGGGCCCCCGGATCCGGGGAGATTCTCAAGAGGGGGCGGAAAGCCCCCTCTTGAGTTCACGTGATGAAGTCACGAGCCCGGCGCCAGCCGCAAGCCGCAGCGCCAGCTGCAAGCGATGGCGGCGCCAGCCGCGCGCCAGCCGCACTAAGTCCCCGCGACCAGCGGACTCCTCCACTTCTCGAGCGGCAACGTCGCGACGGCGACGAGGATCAACTGACTCGCGACGAAGCCGAGCAGCGTGTACAGCTTCGCGTTGTCGGTGAAGCCGTAGCTGTGCAGGCCGACGCCGAGCATGTTGACGCCCATCCAGCTCCAGCTCGTGACGATGTTGCCGCACACGGCGAGCGCCGCGACGCCGCGCTCGCGGATCATGCCGGCCCAACGCGCGTGCAGGATGAGCGCGTTCCACAACACGATCATCAACGCGCCGTTCTCCTTGGGATCCCAACCCCAGAAGCGGCCCCACGACTGATCGGCCCAGATTCCACCGAGCACGGTGCCGACGAACGAGAGGAGCGTGGCGAAGCAGAGCACTCCGTACGTCATGCGCCCGAGCGAACGGAACATCGGCGCGTCGAGGCTCTTGGTCGCGACGCCGCGGATGATGGTGACGATGCCGAAGAGTCCGGCGAGGTACGTGGTCGCGTAGCCGAGCGTGACGCAGACGACGTGCGTCGCGAGCCAGAACTTGGTGTCGAGCACGGCCTGCAGCACTTCCATCGTGTCGCCGGTGCCGCCGAGCCCGAACGCGACGAGCAGCGTGCCGGAGCCGATCAGCGACGCGATCAACGTGGCGACGCCGGTCGGCGTGAACCACTCGATGACGAGCGCGAGGAGCACGCCGCCCCAACCGATGAAGAGCGCCGACGAATAGAGGTTCGTGACGGGCGGACGCCCGGAGAGATAGATGCGCGTCACGAGTCCGGCGGCGTGGATCACGAGCGTGAGCGCGACCAACCAGTACGCCGCGCGGTTGAACATCGACGACCAGCCGAGCCACGACGCGATGCAGAGCACGAACGCGAGGAGGTAGAGCGCGGTGCAGCGATCGAGGTCGAACGCGCCGAAGTGGTTGTAGAACGTCTCGACCTTCCCCTTGGTGACGTCGCCGGGCACGAGCCGCTGGAGCTCCGTGCGGTACGCCGCGACCGCCGCGTTGAACGCGGCGGGATCGTTGTTGTGGTACGCGTCGAGGATCGCGGCGAACTGGCGTGCGGACTCCGGCGCATTCGTGGGCTCGAACTGACTCAGCGAGCGCCAGTTCTCGCCGGCGTGCTCGGGCGGCGCGATCTGCGGCATGTCGCCGCTGACGAGCGCGACCCACGTGGTGAGGTTCTGATCGAGCTCCATCACCGCGAGGTCGAACGGATCGTGCTCGCTCGAGCGCTTCTTCCTCGCGAGCGTCGCCTGCTTCGCGATCTCCTCGGCCTTCGTGTTGAATTCGGAGAGCGCGTAGCGGAGGCCGTCGCGCTCGGGGAGCCCGAGCATCGAGCGCAACTGATCGTTGTCGATGCGGAACACCTTGCGATCGAAGGACGAGTCGCGCACGACCATCACGTCGAGGAGGAAGTCGATCGCGGGCCGCGACACGCGCTTCGAGGGATCGGATTCGTCGGTCACCGACTGACGGTCGCCGAACTCGAGCAGCGTCTCGCGCGCGATCGAGTCGAGCGGCTTCACGCGGCCGCCGTGCGTCACGGGCAGCTTCGCGAACTCCGCGACGGCCATCGCGCCGGGCGGATCGGTGCGCGGCATGAAGTCGCGGCCGACGAACGACGCGAACAGCAGGACCGCGAGCCACGGCGCGAAGCGATCGAACCGCCCGACCGTCCGCGTCACGCCGCTCTCGCGCTTGCGCGCGAGGAATCGACGCAGCACGCCGAGGAAATGGAAGATCAACCCGGCGCCGACCATCAGGCACGAGATGTACGGGACGCCCCAGCCCGGATTGTTCACGACCTGCAGCACGGTGCCCGCGTCGTTCTTCAGGAACGACTGCTGATAGAAGGTCTGCCCGTGATGGCGGAGCGGATGGTTCATCCAGATCCGCACCTCGCGGTCGACGCCGCGCTCGGGATCCTGCAGGCGCACGAAGCTGGAGAAGTCCTTCGGCACCGTCGTCCCCGGGTACAGGTCGTGCCGGAACTCCTTCAGTGTGATCGTGTACGGCTGCCACGTGCGCCCGAACCGCAGGTACATGTCGTAGGTCTTGTCGCCGACCGTCACATGCTGCGGCACGTCGAGCCCGGCGAACTGCGAGTAGAAGCGGTACGAGACGAGCCAGGTGCCGAGCGGCTCGCCGGAGCCCTTCTCGCGCAGCGTGAGGTAGGCGGCCGCCTCGTCCTCGCTCGACTCGGTTCCGCTCGTCTCGGTCTCCGGCCGCGCGATCGCTTCGAGTCCGGTGCCGGCGGTCGCGCGATTCGAAAGCGACGGACCCGCGCGCTCGAGCGTGGAGTTCTTCATGAACTGCACGACTTCGACGTCGAACGGCAACGCCGCGTGGCGGATCACCGCGCCTTCCTTCAGGAAGCGCGTCGGAACGGTGACCTCGACGTCTTCCTTCGGATCACTGCGATCGATGACCGCGAGCTCGGGCTCGCGGATCTGCTCCGTGAAGCTGGAGCTGCCGTCCTTCACGATCACCATCTGGCCTTCGACCGCGAACAGGCCGGTGATCAGCTCCGACAGGAGCAGCGTCATCAACCCCGCGTGCGCGACGACGATCCCCGCGCGTTCCTCGAACAGGAGCACGCCGCCGGCGAGCAGGACGAGCACGACGCCGAGGAGGATGCCCCAGCCGAGTGAGATCTGCGAGAGCCCGCCCGGCTGCACGCCGAGCCGGTCGATGCACATCAGGAGGACGAGCACCGCGCCGACGCCGGCGATCACGACGCCGAGCGCGCGCCGCGAACCGTGCGACTTCACCTTGAACCGCCGCCCGTGCGCCGCGACGAGGTTCACGAACAGCGCGCCGCCGATCAACCAGCCGCCGGGGAACGGGAAGCGGCCGGGGATCGAGTAACTGCGCGGGAAGAAGATCTGCACGTCGATCCAGGCGACGAAGGTGCGGAAGTACTCGGAGAGCACCGTCCACAGCCCCTTGTCGATCTGCGCGAGCGTGCCGGCGAGCGTGAGGAAGATCGCCATCGCGAACAACGGCACCGTGAGGCGCAAGGAACCGAGCGCCGCGAGCGCGCGCGAGAGACCGGATGCGTCGCGCCGCGCGCGGGGGCTCGGCGCCGCGGCCGACAAAGTCCGCGACTCAATGTCCAGCGTCATGCGCGTCTCCGGCGTCGAACCGAACCGAGGCGATGAACGCTTCGAAGTTCGGACGCTCCTTCGTGACCGTCGCGATCGGACCGGTCAGCTTCAAGAACCACGACGTGTCACCATTCTTCACGATCGCGGCCGCCATCGCGCGCTCCGCTCCGTCGAGGAAGAAGCAGTGCGCGTCGAGGTCGCCGGCCTTGATCGACTTGCGCGATGCCGCGACGCCCGCCTCGTCCGTCGGTTCGAGCCCCACCTGCCCGCGCCAGCGGTTCACGTTCGCGAGCTCGCCGCCGACGTCGCCGGGGAACGCGGTGATCACCAGCTCGGCGTCACCGGCGGCGAACACCGCGAGGCGCGGCGGTGCCGCGCGCAGCTCCTGCCATTCCGGCGGGCGCGAGTAGGTGATCCCGGCCGACGGCTTCGGCGCGTCGATCGGCGGCATCTGCACGGGGCTCGCCTCGGGCTTCGCGCTCGTCGCGGCTTCCGGCGCACCGTGCGGGCCTCCCATCATCGGCGGCGATCCGCCCGGCTTCGCGTGCCCGGTGAAATCGACGAGCAGCGCCGCGCGCCCCGACACCGTCGTCTCCTTGCATGTCGCTTTCAGATCGGCGTCCATGATCGGCGCGAGGCCGAGCTGGTTGCGCCAGCGGTTCACGTTCGCGAGCGTCCCGCCCGCGACGCCGTCGAGCTTCACGACGGACAGCTCGAGACCGGGGGCGATCGCGAGCGTCGCGTAGCGCATGTCGGATCCGGCGCGCTCCGTCCATCCGGCGGGCGGCGTCCAGGTGACCGGCCGATCGCCGGCGCCGAACTTCACCGAGCGGACGAACTCGTCGAACCGCCCCTGCTCCGCGGTGACCGCCGCGCTCTCGCCCATCAACTTGAAGAACCAGGTGCGATCGCCGTCCGGCACGATCGCGCCGAGCAAGCGCTGCTCGACCATCCCGTCCGCCGGCGCGGGCGCCGTCGACTTCGGGACGCGATGCGTCTCGATCTCCTTCTTTTCGCACGCGGCGAGACACAGGGCGGCGAGCACGATCGGCGGGACGCGAGCGAAGGGCACGGAGAACTCCGGAGTCGGCGGTGCGATCGGAAGTGGACCAGTGTAACGGTCGGTCCGCGACCGTTCGCCGGACCGCGTTGTTACAGCACCGTGCGTTCCGCAACCGTGCACGCGCGGATATCGGTGTGAATCGTCGCTCCACGGGAGGTCCGCGTGAAGAACTCGCTCCGCATCGGGCTCGTATCGTCGTGGTTCGCGTGGTCCTGCGCATTCTCCCTCACCGCGACCGCCGACCCGACGGAACCGAACCCGCGGGCGATCGCCGACGAGAAGCCCGCGAAGCCGCAGAAGCCGGCGAAGGGAAAGCCGGGCGACGCGAAAGGCGACGGCGTCGTGGAGCCGAAGGTCGGCGCGATCCTCGACCGCTTCATGCAGTCGAAGAAGATCTTCCCCGAGGGCTTCAACGGATCGGTGCTCGTCGCGAAGGGCGGCGAGATCCTGCTCGAGAAGGGCTACGGCATCGCGGACGCGGCGAAGAACACGCCGATCCGCGCCGACGCGCTGTGGGATTGGTGCTCGATCACCAAGCAGTTCACGGCCGCGGCGATCCTCAAGCTCGAGATGCAGAAGAAGCTCTCGATCGACGCGCCGCTCGCGAAGGTGTGCCCGGACTGCCCGAAGGACAAGGCGAAGGTCACGCTGCGCATGCTGATGAACCACACGTCCGGCATCGACAACACGTGCAAGACGATCCCGCACGACGCCTTCACGGATCGCGAGCAGATGATGAAGGGCTTCCTGAACTCGCCGCTGATCTCCGAGCCCGGGTCGAAGTGGGACTACAGCAACGTCGCGTACTTCTTCCTCGCCGGCCTGATCGAGAAGGTGTCGGGTCAGCCGTACGAGAAGTTCATCCACGAACAGTTGTGGAAGCCGGGCGGCGTGACCGACGCGTTCCTGATCGGCGACGGCGACCTCGACATCCGCCGCGTCCCGAAGGACGATCGCGGGAAAGGCGTCGAGTTCGCGTACGGACCGCGCCTCACGTGGGGCTACCGCGGCGCCGGCGGCGCGGTGCTGACGCCGCGCGCGATGCTCGCGTGGGACCGCGCGCTGCGCGGCGACAAGGTGCTCTCGGCGGACGCGAAGAAGAAGTACTACGAGGTCGGGAAAGACAACTATGCGCTCGGCTGGGAGATCTCGAACGTCGCGGGCGACACGGTCGCCGCGCACTCGGGCCACACCGGCAACGTCATCACCTACTACCTGCGCAACCTGACCGGCGACATCGTGGTCGCGATCGCCTACAGCTACGAGCCGCCGACGCACCCGCAGATCACCGCGAACAACCTCATGGTGATCGCGAAGAACGGGAAGGCGCCGAGCGACCTCGAGTGACGGCGCGGTGCGTGGCCCGGAACGTCAGCGAGCGCGTGCCGGTGCGCGGGCACGAGGACGGGCGCGCGGTCGCGGGTGGGCACGTGTTCGGGAGCGCTCGCGTGCGAAGTGGAAGTTCTCGGGTCAGCGCGCGCGCATGCGCGACCGCGTCAACTCGAACGAGAACGTAAGCGCTCGCGAGAACGTGCCCGTCCACTCCAACCCGCCCGTGCCCGTGCCCGTGCACACGCAGATGCGCGCGCCCATCAACAACCTCATGGTGATCGCGAAGAACGGCAAGGCGCCGAGCGACCTCGAGTGACGCTCACGCTCGCAGCGCGACTCTTTGCCGCTGCTTGCGCTGGTCCCACGCGAACTTCGCGCGGAACGCCTTCTTCTTGAGCGCGAGCTTCATCTCCGCCCAGCGCCAACGCGCCGGATCGTCGACGAACCAGCGGCATTCCTCGGGCAACAGCACGAGGCTCACGTGGATGTTCGGCGCGAGCCCGATCGGCAGCCCGTGCTCCATGCACTTCTCGTACAGCCGCCGGAACACCGGGATCAGGTCCTCGGTCTTCGGCGGCGCTTCGCCCGCATAGTCGGTGCCGGAGAGCGGACGGAACACGCAGACGGTCGGGATCGAGTTGCGCGCGGTCAGCCAGTCGATCGCGGCGATCGAATCCTTCGGATCTTCGAGGCCGGCGATGATCTCGCCGTTCGAGACCCACGGCTGCGCGCCGAGGTGCTTGAAGTCCGAGAGGCTCGCGCAGTACTCGACCGCGCGGAGGTAGGTGTCGAGCCCGTACTCGCGATGCTTGCCGGGGCAAACCTCGACGAAGCGCTGCCTGTCGAAGATCTCGAAGCAGAACGACACGCGGTTCACGCCGAGCGCCTTCAAGCGCGCGTAGCGCGAGAGGTCGGGATGCGGAGGAGTCTGCACGCCGATCAGGCAGCCGGTCGCTTCCTTCACGCCGCGGATGTACGGCT
>CAZBOK010000257.1:0-6713 GCA_964493525.1 uncultured Phycisphaeraceae bacterium
CGCGCCGACGTCGGAGCCGAACGACAGGACGACGATCGCGAGCTGCGGCAGGAGGATCGCCGCGCCGACGATCGCGGCGACGACCTCGAGCGCGATCCGCACGCCCCGTCGCGTCGGCCGCACGCGCGCGAGCGCGCCGCCCTTCGACCCGCCGATCACCTCGCGGCGCGTCTCGATGCGGCGGAACGGGACGAGGAGCACGAGTGCGAGGACGGCGAGCAGCGTCGCCAGCGCGGCGACCTCGGAAGGGGAGTCCTCGCGGAGGTTGGCGATGCGGAGCGTGAGGAACTCGCGGTCGGGCGCGAAGAACAGCGGAGCCGAGAACGAGCCGAGCGCGTTCAGCAGCACGAGGATCGCCGCGCCGATCAGCGCCGGCCGCAGCATCGGCAGGACGACCGCGCGCAGCGCGCGGCCGCGCGACGCGCCGAGGTTCGCGGCCGCGTCGGTGAGCGACTCGTCGATCGCCTGGCGGCCGGCGAGCGTGAACAGGAAGAAGAACGGGAAGAACGCGTAGGCGTGGAGCGCGACGACTCCCGCGAACCCGTCGAGCCGCCACGACACGCCGAATGCGTCGTGCAGCAGGCGCGGCACGATGCCGAGGTCGCCGAACAGGAACTGCTTGAACGTCAGCACGCCGATGATCGGCGGCAGGAACAGCGGCAGGATCGCGACCGCCGCGAGCGCGCCGCGCAGCGGGAACTCGACGCGCGCGACGAGCAGCGCCAGCGGCACTCCGATCAACGCGGCGAACAGCACCGACGCGAACGACGTCCACAGCGAGTTCCACAGCGCGATCAGGTTCTGCGGGCGCTCGAAGTCGAGGACGCGGCGCCAGTGGGCGAGCCCGGCGGCCCCGTTCCCGTCGGCGCGAAACGACTGCAGCAGGACTTCGATCTGCGGCCATGCGACGAAACCGCCGAGCACGACCGCGAGCACGACGAAGCGCACGACGTTCGCGCCGCGCGTGGTCAACGTCCGGCGTCCTTCCCGCGCGGCAGCGGCTTCACCTGCTCGTCCCAGCGCCGCATCCATTCCTCTTCATGCAGCGCGGCGCGCGCGGCGTCCGCGGGCAACGCCGGCACCGCGAGCCCGCGCTGCCAGTCGGGGCGGATGTCGTCCGGCACGTCGGTGCGCGCCGGGATCCGGTAGTGCTCGGCCATCAGTTTTCGCAGCGACTCGAACGAACCCGCGAACTCGTAGAACTCGCGCGCCGCGCCGGCGCGACGCTCGTCGCCGCCCGACTTCACCAGCGCGATCGAGTCCATCACGATCGGCGCGCCGCTCTTCGGCATCTTCCAGCCGAACGGGTAGTGGTAGCGGTCGCGTTGGAACAGCGCGTCGGTGAGGTTCCAGATCGTGATGACGCCGCCCGCCTCCTGGGTGACCGTCTGGAACAGCTCGGTCGGATCGTTCACGTAGCGCCGCGTGTTCCGGTGCAGGCGCGCCAGCAGATCGAAGCCGGGCGCGGCGTCGCCGCCTCCCGACTTCCAGTCGACGAGATGCGAGAACACCGTGCGCAGGCCCGACTTCATCGGGAAGCGCAGCACGATGCGATCGGCCCACGCCGGCCCCGCGAGGTCGTCCCAATCTGCCGGCGCGTCGGCGGCCGCGACCTTCTGGTCGCTGAACACGAACACGTAGGGCAGCACGAACTCCGCGCTCCAGTTCCACGCCGCGTCGTGCGCGTTGTCCGGCAGCGCGGCCGCGAACGTGGGGCGGTAGGGTTCGAGCAGCCCGTCCGCCGCAGCCTTCGCGAACGACGTCGACGCCGCGCCCCACCAGACGTCGCAGTTCGGATGCGCGCGCTCGCCGCGGATGCGGTCGAGGCAGTCGCCCGACGGGAGGTTGAACCAGCGCACGTCGACGTCGGGCCGCTTCGCTTCGAACGCGGCCTCGAACTCGCGCAGGATGTCCTCGCCGTGCGGCGAGTAGACGACGAGCGGGATGCGGTCGTCCTTGCTGCAGCCGGACGCGAGCGCGACCGCGATCGCGAGGAGAGCGATGGGGCGGATCACGGCGCGCGCGTCCGCTTCAACGACACGAGGTTCGCGAGGAAGCGGTACGCCCCCGCATTGCCGTTCCGCCATTGCCGATACCAGCCGAGCGACGTGTAGACCCACGCCCCCGTGCCGACCGGCGCGACCAGGAGCCCGGTGTTCAGCGGTTCTTCGCCCGGATCGTGCATGGAGAGCAACTCCTGGTACTCCGGCGCGTGGTCCTTCTTCGGGAAGTAGAGGCCGCGCTCGTGCAGCCAGCCGTCGAAGTCGGCGGGCGCGAGCCGGTTCGGCCGCGCGAGCAACGGATGATCGGGCTGGAGGAGCGTGACCGCCGCGCCCTCGTCCGTCACTCGGTCGGACGACAGCTCGAGCGGGAACGGCGCGAACGAACGTCCGCCGTTCTCCTTCGCGTTCCACTCGAACGTCTTCTGATAGAAGACCGCGACGGTGCCGCCGTTCTCGCAGCACGCCTTCAATCGATCGTTGAACTTCACGAGGTCGTCGCGCACGAAATAGGCGCGCAAGTCGACGAGGATCGCGTCGAACCGCGACAGGTCGCGGAACGCGAGGTCGTCTTCCGACAGCAGCCGCGCGTCCACGCCGAGGTCCTCGAGCGCGGTCTCGAGCGTGTCGTCGTAGCTCTTCACGATGCCGACGCGGAGTCCGTCGGGGACGTCGACGTCGATGCGCCGCGCCTCGAACGACGCGCTCGCTCCCTCGGTCGAGGACAGCGTGAACGTGGTCGGCGCTCCGGTCGCCGCGATCGGCGCGCGGAAGCGGACCGGGATCGACCGGTGGCCGCTCGCGCCGGCGGGGATCTCGGCGTCGAACACGGTCGCGCCGTCCATCGAGACCGTGAGCAGTTCCGCGCGGCGCGCCGGCGCGGACGCGGGCTGCGACGCCGGCGCGGGCGGGAGCACGACGGCGAGCACGGTGCGGATCTCGACGTCCGGTTGTCCGGGCCGACCGATCCCGACGACGGCGTTCGGATGGAACGTGAACAGCGCCGCCGCGCGCGCGGGCGCGGCCAGGAGGCCGTGATTCGGCACCAGGAACGTGTCGCCGGTCGGCGTGTACCGGACGACGAACGCGTCGCCCTCCTGTGCGACGATCGCGACGTCGCGCGGCAGCGGGCGCGTCACCGCGGAGCCGGCGACGGGGAGCATGTCGGCGCGGATGCCGACGACGTCGGCGAGCGCGCGATCGATCCGCTGGCGCTGGAGGCGCCAGTCGACGTCGAGCTCGCGGCGCGCGGGCGGCGCGTCCGCGGCCGCCGGAGGCAACGTGCGATCGAGCAGGTCGCGCCGCGCGAACAGGAACTCCGCGAGACGTCCGCTCTGCGCCGGGTTCGGCCACGCGGGAGAGAACAGCGACGGCGTCAGCAGCGCCGCCTGCTCGTCGTTCGACAGCGCTCGCGCTTCGATCGCGCGGAAGATCCGCAAGCGCGTCAGGTTCGTCGCGTCGAGCGGTGCCTCGTTCGGCGGGAGCAGCGCGTCGTCGCGGCGGCGGATCACGTGCCACGAGCGCTCCTTCGCGCCGAGCTCGGTCCAGCGTCCCTGCGACTTGTGCTGCTGCAGGGCGACGCGCGCCTCCTCTCGGTAGGTCGTTCCGCGCAGCGCATCGACGACGTCGACGTCGAGATGCACCAGCTCCGCGGGCGGGATCTCGGCCAGCTTCTTCTTCGACTCCTCGTCGCTCTGTCCCGGGGACGAGACGCGCTCCATGTAGATGGTGGGGGACCACGGCCGGATCGAGTCGTTCAGCTGCTCCGGGAACGCGCGCGGATCGCCCGCGAGGTCGAACGCGCGCCGCGCCGCGATCGCGACCGCGCGGTGCTGGCCGTGGCCCGTGTCCGGGTCGTGGTTCGTGAAGATCACGTCGGGCCGGTACTTCCGGATCGCCCACGTCACGCGCTCGGTGACGTGATCGACGCCGCCCCATTTCGCGAACGCTTCGTCGGCGTTCTTGCTGAACCCGAAATCGGTGAGGCCGAGGAAGCACGCCTCGGCGCCTTCGATCGACGTCGCGGAGAGCGTCTCCTTCTCGCGGATCTTGCCGAGGTCCTCGTACAGCTCGGGGCCGATCTCGTTCTGGCCGCCTTCACCGCGGTTCGCGAACACGGCGACGGTGAAGAGGCCCTGGCCGTGGCGGCAGTACGCGAGCGTGGCTCCGTCCTCGTCGTCCGGGTGCGCCGCGAGGTTCATCACGCGGCCGATCGTGCCGAGGTCGAGGAGGTCTTGCTGGATCCGCACGGCGGCGGGATCGGGGGCGTCCTGAGCGCGCGAGATCCGAGCCGCGGAGGACGCGAGCAGCGCGAGCGACAGGACGGACGAGAGGAGTCGGATCGTCGGTTTCACGGTTCCAGTGGTGTGGTCGTCGGCGCCGGCGACGACGACGGGGTCGGCGCGGCGGACGTGACCATGCGGAGCAGCAGCATGCGGAGGTCGTCGAACAGCGTGTAGAGCAGCGGCACGACGAGCAGCGTCAGCGCGGACGAGAGGATCAGCCCGCCGAGCGTCGCGATCGCGAGCGACTTGTAGCTGATGCCGCCGCCGCCGCCGTGACTGCCGAACACGTCCGGCATCGCCATCGGCACCAGGCCGAAGATCGTGGTGAGCGCCGTCATCAACACCGGCCGCAGGCGCTGCTCGCATCCGGTGAGCACAGCGTCGCGTCGCTCGCGGCCGTCGAGTCGGAGTTGCCGAATGCGATCGATCAGCACGATGCCGTTCCGCACCACGACGCCGGCGAGCAGGATCATCGCGAGCGTCGCCATCCCGTCGAGCGGGGTGCGCGTGAGGAACAGCGCCGCGAACGCGCCGGCCAGCGCGAGGGGGATCGTCCCGAGCACCGCGAGCGGAATGATCGCGGACTCGAACATCATCCCCATCAGGAGGAAGACGAAGATCACGCCGGAGATCAGCGCTCTCTGCATCTCCTTCTGTCCCTCTTCGAAGCGCTGGCTCTCGCCCGAGTCGCGCCAGCCGTAGCCCTGCGGGAAATCGAAGCGGTCCATCACGTCGAACACGCGGCCGAGCACGCGGTAGCTGTTCTGATCGAGCGATTCGGCGCGGATCATCAGCGACGTCATCCCGTTGCGCCGCTCGATCGAGCCCGCCGATTTCTCGAAGCGGTAGTTCGTCACCGCGCCGAGCGGGACGGTGCCGTTCCCCGCGACCGGCACGGAGAGCGAGCGCAGGTAACTCAGGTCGCCTTCCTCAGGATCCTCGAACTCGACGAGGATCGGCACCTCGCGCGCGGTGCCGCGCAACCCCGAGAGGCGCTGCCCGCCGACGCCCCACGAGATCATCCCCTGCAGAGCCTCTTGGGAGACGCCGAAGCGGCGCGCGCGGTCGCGGTCGATCGCGATGCGCAACTCTTCCATCTGTCCTTCGTCGTTGCCGAAGCGGACGTTCGTCAGCTCCGGCAAGCTCTGCAGCTCGCGCACGACGCGGTCGCCGAGCGACGCGAGCGTCGCGGGGTCGGGGCCGCGCAGCTCGACGCGGACGCTGCCCTGGCCGTCGCCGCCGCTCTCGAAGCCGAGCCGGTACGTGACGCCCGGGATCTTCGGCAGCTCGTCCTTCATCCGCTTCGACAACTCGCGCTCGTGGCCGACCGGCGCGTCGGGCGGGAAGTAGAGGTCGAGGCGCCCGCGGTTGCGGCGGAAGTTCGCGCCGTAGTTGCGCAGCTTGTATTCGGCGCGCTTCGACTCGAGGAACGCTTCCAGTTGCGCGAAGACGTCCGACGCTTCGGGCAGCGTGAACCGGCTCGGCAGTTCGACCGCGATGCGCAGGTTGCGTCCCTCGCCGCCCTCCGCGAAGTTCGTCTCGATGAACTTGCTGGTCGACCACGCGGCGGTGACGACGACGAGCGCGCCGACGGTGACCCCGAAGCGATGCGCGAGGCCGAACGAGAGGATGCGCCGGTAGATCCGGTGCATCCGCGACGTGCCCGCGACGTGCGCCGCGGTCACCGACGAGGTCTTCGGGCGGCGGCGCTCGATGATCAGGATCGTGATCGGCAGGAAGACCAGCGCGACGAGCAGCGACGCGAGCAACGAGTAGGTGATCGGGAGCGCGAGCTCCTTCAGCATCCCGCGCGAATTGCGGTTGCTCGACATGAACACGAGCGGCACGAACACGATCAACGTGGTGAGCGTCGACAGGACGATCGCGAGGCCCACCTGCCCGGCGCCGGCCGCGGCCGCGAGGAACGTCGGCGCGCCCTCCGCGCGTTTGCGATCGATGTTCTCGGTGACCACGATCGAGTCGTCGACGAGCATCCCGATCGCGATCGTGAAGCCGGCGAGCGAGATCAGGTTGAACGACATCCCGGAGAAGTAGAGGCAGACCAGCGCGGCGAGCAGCGAGATCGGGATCGCGGCGGCGACCAGCGCGGTGAGCGCGAAGCGCCGCACGAACACGTAGATGACGATCACCGAGAACAGCCCGCCCCAGGCCATCGACGACTTCAGCTCGCCGAGCGCCGACACGATCATGTCGGCCTGATTCCAGTAGGTGACGAAGCGGAAGCCCTTCAGTCGTTCGTCGGTCTTCAGCTCCTCGATGCCCGCGATGACGTGGTTGCACACGTCGACGGCGTTGCGCTCGGACTCCTTGCTGATCGTGACCATCACCGACGGCTCGCCGTCGACGCGGCTCACGACGTCGCGGTAGGTCTTCGCGAGCTTGACCTCGGCGACGTCCTCGAGGCGGG
>CAZBOK010000258.1:0-6709 GCA_964493525.1 uncultured Phycisphaeraceae bacterium
AGGTCGCGGACTTCAACGCGTCGAAGGGCGTCATGAAGAAGGCGAACGGCAAGGCGAAGGCCGAGCCGACCATCCTGAAGACGCGTCGCGTGCTGCGGATGCTGTTGGAGTTCGCGGCGGAAACGGGACTCATCGAGACGGCGCCGATCCCGGCGCGCGAGGACCGGAAGGCGAAGCGCGCGACCGCCGCCGCGGCGCCGAAGGCGATCGCCGCGACCGGCGCGAAGCCCGCGCCGCCCGCCCCGCCGACGACCGGCAAGCACGGTGAGAACGGCCGCGTGCGGAAGCCGCGGCCGAAGCACGCGCAGTTCGTGCTGAAGCCGGAGAACCTGCCGAAGTCCGACGCGACCGATGCACCCGACGCGGGCGACCTCGGCGCGCCGGCGCGCGGATGACCCGCGGCGCCCCCGCGAGCGTCGCGGCCGCGCTCGACGCGTACTTGCTGCAGGCCGCCGCGAACGGCCGCTCGCCGCACACGCTCGGCCAGATCGAGCGGCACGGGAAGCTGTTCATCCGTTGGTTGAAGTCGGAGGGTCGCTCGAGGAGGTTGGCCGCGATCACGCCCGCGGTGATCGCGGCCTTCTTCGTCTCGAAGGAGGCGAGGTGCACACCGGACGGCGTGCCGAAGAAGCCGATGTCGATGAACGCGTTGAGGTCGACGCTGCGGACGTGGTTCGGATATCTGCACGACGGGGGGTACGTCCGCGTGAATCCGGCGCGCGTGCTGCGGCCTGCGATCTGCGCGCCGCCTCCGCCTCGCGGGCTCAGCGACGACGAGATGCAGAGACTGAAGGCGGCGTTTGATCGCGCGTCGGGTCCGGGAGCGCGGCGCGACCGCGCGCTCTTCTCGCTGCTCGCGTCGAGCGGCCTGCGGATCTCGAGCGCGCTCGCGCTCCGGGTCGAGGACCTCGACGGGGAGGCAGCCGAGGTCGAGGTGCGCTGCATGAAAGGAGGACGACCGGACCGCGTGCCGGTGCCGCGCGCGGTCGTCGACGAGCTCGTCGCGCTCGCGGGCAATCGGGGCACCGGCCCCTGTTTCGTCGGACGCGGCGGCCGCCCGATCGGCCGGCGCCATTTCGCACGCGTCCTCGCCCTGCGCGCTCAGGAAGCGAGCATCACTCGCCCCGTCCATCCACACGCGCTGCGGCACACGCTCGCGATGCGGCTCTTGCGAGAAACGGGCGATCTATCGCTTGTGCAGGCTGCGCTGCGGCATCGCTCGATTCACTCGACGACGGTCTACGCGCGTGCGACCAAGCCGGGAATCCGCGCGGCGCTCGAGGCGGTCGCGCGCTGCTGATCGGGGCGGCCCGAAAGGATTCCTGCGCGAACCTGCCGCTCGCGGAATGGGCGTGCGAGCTACACGAAAAGAGACGGTTGGTTCCGTCGGGAGCCGGCATGCCCACTTTGATGACTTCGCGTGACGTTGCGCGCCAACTCGGTGTCCACGTCGCGACCATCCGGCGCTGGGTGCGAGAGCACCGAGTCCCGGCGTACCGAAGCGGCCCGCGCCTGATCCGGATCGATTGGGACGAGATCCTCCGCGTGCTCCGCGAGCAGGCAACCGCGGGGGGCGTTGCAACTGTCGCCGCCGAGCCCCAGGTCCTCGCCGACCAGGCGCCGAACGCATGAGCCAGCAACCCGTCAACCCGCGCGAGTACTACGCGCGCATCACGGCGATCCCGATCGACCAGATCGCGCGGGAGATCCTGGCGGACCGCATCACGGTCGACACGCCGACGCGCTTGAAGATCGACTGCCCGCAACACCAGTCCCAGTCACGTCAGTCTTTCGACGTCGACGTCTCGCGCGGCCTTTGGCACTGCTTCGGTTGCCGAGTCGGCGGCGATGTGATCCACCTTGTCGAGTTCGTTCAGAGCGGTACGGTCACGAAGGGCATCAAGGGCGAGATGACCGAGACCCACCGCGCGGCCAGGGATTGGCTCGCCAAGAAGCTCGGTTTGCCGCCGCTCGCGAGGGCCGCGCGGCCCGAGGACGCCGAGGCGGCGGAGACACGTCGCCGTGCCGACGAGGCCGTGTTCGCCGCGTTGACCGGCGTGGCCGACTTGCAGTGCCAGCGCCTGCTTGGCAACCAGGATATCCTCGAGTGGTGCGATAAGAAGTGGGGTCTGAAGCGCGAGCCGATCGAGCGCCTCAAGATCGGCCTCGGAGGGAACGGCGACTTCTCCGCGCTCCTGGAGCGCGGCCACGACGCGCGCGTGATCACGTCGACGGGCGCATTCCGTTTCGACGCGCAAGACCACCCGCACCCGTTCTTCGAGGGAAGGATCGTCTTCCCGTACTGGTCACGCGGCCGCGTCGTCTACATGATCGGCCGGCGCTGCCCGGTGACGGCGGACACGCAATGGGAGCAGGCGAAGTACCGCAAGCTCCCGGTCTGGAACGACTCGACGCACACGTTCGTCTCTCGCGCGATCGACAACAGCGTCTTGTGGGGCGAGGACGTCCTTCTCGGCCGCCCGAAGCTGGTCGTTCTCACGGAAGGAGTCACGGACGCGATCCGAGCGCAGGAGGCGGGCTTCGCCACCGTTTCCCCGGTCACGGTCCGATTGAAGGACGAGGACGCCGAGCGGCTCGTGCGGTGCCTGCGCGGATCGGACACCGAAGTCGTGATCGTGCAGGACAACGAGATCTCGGGCATTGGACTCGACGGCGCGCTCGCGACCGCGCGTGTCCTCGATCGCGAGCAAGTCCGCTGCCGCGTCGCGATGCTGCCGCTCGGAATCGAGCAAGAGGGGGCGCGCCGCGATCTCCGCGAAAACCTGGGCGACGAGACCTATGAGCGCCTCGAAAGAGCGGAATCGCGGGACCGCGCGGCGATCCTGAAGGACGCGATCAACGACGACAAAGAACGCGGATGTCGGGTCGGCGACTGGATCGAGAAGGCGAAGATCGATGTCGCCCAGTGGTTCAAGCAGGGCGGCACTCCAGAGCAGTTCCAGGCCATTCTCGATGCCGCGAAGCCGGCGATGGAGATCGCGATCGCGTCGGTGCCGATTGTCGCCGATGATCACGTGCAACAAGTCGGGCTCCTGCAGGGAGTTTTCTACTCCCTGATCACGCGCGGCAAGGCCGAGCAGGACGCCTTCCTGAACCGGATCAAGGAGCGCACCGGCGTGCCGATGGCGACGCTCCGCTCGGAACTCTCCCGAGCGAAGCAGAGCGCGAAGGCCTCGCGCAAGACCGCCGCGTCCGGTCCGCGGGTCCCGACCGCGGAGCCTGGTTCATGCCGCGAGATCGTCGAGCGCGCGCAGATGCAAGCGCGCGCATCGAAGTCGGAAGTCGTCTGGGGCGAGGTCGCGGAGTCGGTCTACGACTGGATCATCGAGCACGGGGGCCGCTTCTTCCGGACGCGCAACGACGAGCCCCGGCTCTTCTTCGAGAACGAGCATTGGTCGATCAGCACCGCGCGCGGATGCGCGCCTGATCGATACTTCGGATGGATGATGCGCTTGACCGGGCTCGTCTCGATCTCGAAGTCGGGTCGCCAGCTGTTCGCGGCGATCGCGCACCTCGCGGCGCTCCGCGGTAACATCCGCGAAGAGTCCGGCTGGGGCGAGTACGACGCGGCCACGCAGACACTGCGCCTCGATCTCGCGAACGATCGGAACGAGATCGCCCTGATCTCGCCGGACAGCGTGCGAATCGTCACGAACGGCGACGAGGGCGCGATCCTGAACGCGGATCACGTCGCGTTCGCGCCGGTCGAGTACCAGGAGGCGGGCGGCGACGACGCGCTCCAGTGGCTGCGCGAGAACATCGGTGACGCGCTCCCTTGCCACAAGCTCGAGGTCGAGACGATCCTCCAGTGGTTCTTGAGCGTCATCCTCGGCCCGAGTCTGCTCGTTCGCCCGATGCTCCGCACCGAGGGGCCGCAAGGCGAGGGCAAGACGTTCGTCGACAAGGTGCTGACGACGCTGCTCTTCGGCATCGTGCGCGTCGGCACCATGACGCCGCCCGCCTGCTTCGTGCAAAGCGTCCGCCACCCCTTCCTCGTCCTCGACAACCTCGAGTCGGCGAACACGTCGCAGGAGATCATCGACTTCGTCTTGCAGGCGACGACCGGAGGCATGAAGGAGAAGCGCGCGGGCGGCACCGACTCGGCGGTGATCGAGGAGCGACCGCGCTGCATGCTCGCGAGCAACGGGATCGAGGCCTTCGCCCCCGAGCTCGACGAGATCGTGAGCCGCACGTTCGCGGTGAAGTGCTCGAAGGAACACCATCGCGTGCCGATCGTCGAGGCGGACTTCCTCGGCATCCTCGCGGCGAAGCGGAACGAGTTCCTCTCGGTCCTGCTTCGGCACACGTCGCGCGTCCTGCGCGCGAGGAGTGCCGGCGCGCTCCAGAAGATCATGGGACTCTTGAAGGCCGAGCTCGGCGATCATCCCAAGGCGCGCTCGAACGAGTTCCTCGCGCTGATGTACCTCCACGAGCTCGTCTCCAAGGCGAAGGGCGGCGAGGTCGTCGTCCCGGAACGGATCGACACTCAGTTCCTTGAACAGGTCGCCCGGTTGAATGCGGGCGGCCAGCGCGACCGCGACGACGCGAACCCGGTCGCGACCGCGGTGACCGCGCTGTTCAACGCCCTCGAGGCGGACCCGAACGCCAAGAACCGGTTCGGTCTCACGGTGAGGTCGGGCCCGACGACGATCGAACACGCCGCGCCACAGGCATTGTTCATCGCCGTGTCCGGCGTCGCGAAGGACTACGGCTTGAAGTTGCCGTTCAAGCAGGGCGCGCAGCTCGTGCGGCGCCTTGAGATGGCAAGAGACGTCCTCGAGCGCGCCGGGATCGACGTCTCGATCGAACGCGACCTCCACGCGAAGGCGAACCGGATCACGCTGACCCGGCGGCCGGTACCGGACGTCATCGCGCGGTCGCTCGCGCCGAGTGCGAACGGACGGGACCCGGCGACAGCCGCGGACACCGCGGAGGCCGCGGGATGGTGACCCTTCGAACCATCCTGCGACGTCGGCCAGCCGCTCCCGCGACGGCGCTTGCGGAGCGTGCGGAGCGCTGCGGAGCGTCGCTTTTCGGTCGCTCCGCAACCGAACCGCCCCAGCTCCAACAACCTGCGACGATCTGCGGAGCTTGCGGAGGTAGGAATAGATCTCTTCATATAAGAGGAGAGAGAAGAGAGAGAGATTCGTGTCATCCGCGGGCTCTTCGCATTCTCTTCTCGTCATATGGGGCTGAGGTTTCCGCGGAATCGGCCCGCACGCTCCGCAACCTCGCTCAAGTCGTTCGCGCGGAACGCGTTGCGTTGCGGAGACGGGGTTCCGGTCGCTCCGCAGCGTCTCCGCACGCTCCGCAAGCGAGAGCCGACGGGCTCGCGCAGCCCATCCCCCTGCCGGTGATCCGAAACGGCGGCGCCGATGCGTGAGCCGCGTCGCATTGTTCGGCGGGAAGTTCCCGACCAGAACCCTGAGGTCGAACGCGCCGGTGTGGATCGTGCCGACGGCGCCGAGCCCATGACGCTCTCGGTGACCGACCTGCACTTGTCCTTCGCGCCGGCGGACCTGTTCGCCCTCGGCCTGATCGCATGGGTGCGGTGCCGCATCGCGATCGGGCCGTACACGTTCGCGAGCGACTGCATCGCGCTGCGCGTGACGCGCGCGGGCTCTCTGGTCTTCACCTTCGCGCGGCGCCGCGCGCGCGAGGACCGAGGTCACCGGGGGCTCCGCCCGTTCTTCGAGCCGTTCGGACCGGCGACCCGCGAAGCGCTCGAGGCCGCACTCTTCGCGCAGCTGTTCGCGTTCACGCCCGAAGTCCGGGCGCGCATGGCCGCCGCCGGACTCAACGCCAGCAGCTGGAACGGCCCGGTCGCAGCAGAGACCGAGACCGTTGCTCGGCGCGACCGAATCCACGTCCCGGAGAACTCCGCGTGAACGCGCAGAACTTGCCCCCAACCCCGCCGCGCCCGTACCGACGCGGCGACGTGCCGCCGCGCGAAGCGATCCACCTCACGAACGTGGTGTTCACGCCGGCCGATCCGCTGCCGAACGGTCCGGGCTTGTGCGGCACGGTCGCGTTCACCGTGAACCACCTGTTCGACATCGTGGAGGTGCGGGTTGTCCGGCGCACGTGCCGCGACTTCACGATCGAGTTCTCCCCCGGGGGCGGCGTCTGCACGCGAGGCGCGGCAGTCCACATCGCGCGGCGAGGCGGAAGCGGCGCGCGCGTGTTCCCGGCGCGCGCGGTTGCACTGATCCGGCTGCAGGACATGCTCGAGGACATCCTGCGCAAGGACCTCCGCGCGCACGATGCGTGCTTCGGGCCGTGGCTGCTGTGAGGAACGATCCGATGCGCCGCGATCGCGGATGCCCGCCGGCGGCAGACGTGGCGGTCGACGCCGACGCGCTCGCCGACGTCGCCGTCCTCATCGCGCTTGGCGCGACGCGCGCGATCCGCGCCGCCGACACTTCTCGCGACGTCACGGAGAAAGCAGTGGATGGCTCGACCGCGGTTCGCCCTTCATGTGCGCGCTGCAACGCGCCGGCGGTCGGCGCGCAGGAGCGAGAAGCGTGAACGACGATCCGAATCTCACCGCGGCACTGCACGATCTGCACGGACTCCCGATGCCCCCGCTCGCCGCGCGCCACGCCGAGCTTCTCGGTCGCGCGCCGCGCACGATGCATCGCGCGAGCGTCGAGCACGCGGTCGCGTTCGAGCTGCAGCGGCGCGCGCT
>CAZBOK010000259.1:0-6691 GCA_964493525.1 uncultured Phycisphaeraceae bacterium
CGTGGCTCCCGGCGGACGCGGGCGTCGCCGTATCGATGCGCGAAGGCGACACCGCTGCACGTGAGCGAGTGTTGCGGGGCGGCTGCTTCCGCCAGCCGGCGTCGATCGGCCGGAGCGCCGATCGCGACTCCGCCGACCCCGGCACGCGCAACGCCATCACGGGCGTCCGAGCGGCGCGACGCCTCGACTGAGGCGGTTCCGTCCGCCTCGATGGGTGAGAGACGCGGGGTCCTCGCGGCGCGCTCACCGTGCCGGCGGGATGCAGAGGTTTTTCCGTTCCGATCGGTCCGCCCCACCGCAAGGGACTGTCGGTCGAGTTCACCCGGTCGATTTCGATCGGGGCAACCCGTCCGAAAGGATGCCCCCATGAAGACCTTCCTCTCCGCTCTTGCCACCCTCGCCCTCGGTGCGACGCTGCTCGCGGACGCGTCGCGCGACCCGATCCTCGGAAGCTGGAGTGTGTTCGGCGTCGAGACCGTCACCACGACGATCGACGGGGTGCCGTCGAGCGAGTCTCACACCGGGCCCGCCAGGCTCGACTTCGGCGACAACCATCACTTCCGATGGACGAACGGCTGGTCCGCGCCGGGCAAGTGGCACGGGTCCGGTTCCTCGTACTCGGCTCATTTCGAACAAGGTCTCCAGGCGATCGGAGCTCAGCTCGTTCCGGACGCGAAGCACTTCGAAGTGCTGCAGGCGAAGGCGACGCAGATGCGTCTCGCGTCTTCGGGACTCTCCGGCGACTTGAAAGTCGACATCAAGTTCAGGTCGCACGGCTCGCGAGTGCGCCAGACGTCGCACGGCTCATTCCAGTCGTGAGCGACGCGCGCCACGCACTCGGCCGGACTCGCTTCGAGCGGGTCCGGCCGAGTGCGTTTTCGTTTCACGACTCCGCGGAACACCGCCCGCCGTTTCCGCGCCGGCCTCCGTCCCACACAGAGAACCGTTTTTCCGCTCCGTGAGCACGGGCTCGGCGCAAGGACCCGGCGGCTTCGAATGGTCGAGGCCGCAGAGACAGGAGCAAGCCCATGTGCGATTCGATGCTTCACGACGTGCGCCGCACGGGCACCGCTCGGCCGACCGGTCGCGCCCCTTCTTCCTCGAACGCTCCGGCGTCCTCGCGGCGAACGATCCGCGTGGCGGTGCTGGCCCGGCTGGTCCTGGTCGCCGCGGCGGGGGCCGGCGGCGCGCGCGCCGCGACGTCTGTCGTTCAGTCCGGGGCCACACTCTCGATCCGCGGCGACGCGGCGGCGAACACGGTCCTCGTCACGGGCCAGAGCTTCGTCGGCCGGGTCGCAGTGCGCATCGATGGCGGCGACGTGCTGGAGTTCGCCGCCGTGCGCGACGTTCGCGTCGACCTGAAGGGTGGCGACGACCGCGTCTCCTTCCTCGGGGTCCGGATCGGCGGATCGGTGTCGGTGCGCGGCGGGGCCGGCGCCGACGAGGTGCGGATCGCGGGAGAGGACTTCGTTCTCGGCCCGCCCGGCGTCTTCATCGGCGGCGACGTCGACGTGCGACTCGGCAACCAGCCGGGCGACCGGATGCGGATCGACTCCCGCGCAGACCGCGGCACGGTGATCGGCGGCAGCCTCCGGATCATCGGAGCATCGAGCGTGCTGCTCGACGGGAACGGCGGCGGCTCCGGCTTCCAGGTGGGCGACGTCTTAATCGGCCGAGACCTGCGCCTGCAGTCGCGCATCGAGTGCCAGGCGAACCTCGAAGACGTCAACGTGTGCGGCCGGACGAAGCTCGCGCTCGGCGACGGCGACGATCGGATCGCGGTCTCGAAGTGCTTCTTCGCGGGGAAGTTCACGGTCCATCTCTCCGGTGGCGACGACCGGCTGGACCTCGACGACACGTCGAGCGACGGGATCGAGTTCGACTCGCTGTTCGACATCGACGGCGGCCCGGGCGTCGACGTGCTCGACCAGAACCCGGCGAACCACTTCAACGCCTCATCGGGTCGGATCAGCGGGATCGAATCGACGACTTGAATCCTCGGCGAACCGGCTGGCGGGCGATGATCCGTCGGTGTCCGCAGAACCCGAACGAGTTCGACCCGCCGCGCTGATCCCGCCTCGAGCGCATCGCATGCCCGTGTCGACGCCCCGCGTCGACACGGGCCCGGGGCGGTGCACGTCGATCCGTGCGCGATTCGGTGTAGAAGGATCGCGCCTACCGAGGGAACTTCCCATGACGAATCAAACGCCGGAATCCCTGTTGGCCGAATTCCTCGCGCGCAAGGAACGGGGCGATGCGATCTCGTTCGAGGCGTTCGTCGGCGAGCATCCCGAGTGCGCCGACCGTCTGCGCTCGCTGTATGCGGGGTGGGAGCTCACGCACCGCGCGCTGTGGGACCGGCACAGTCGGTCCCTGGCCGACCGCTTGCGCGATCAGTTCGGCGCCGGCGCGGATCCGGAGGTGACCCTCGACGCCGGCGCGCAGGACGCGATCGACTCGCCGCTCCTCTCCGACCTGAAAGGCCGCGGGCCGGCGTCGTCGCGCTACACGCTGAAGGGCGAACTCGCGCAGGGAGGAATGGGCGTCGTCCTGCGCGTCTGGGATCGCGACCTCCGCCGCAATCTCGCGATGAAGATGCTGCTGCAGGAGGACGGCCCGAAGCCGACCTCCGCCGCGCGACTCGCGCGATTCCTCGAGGAGGCGCAGGTCACCGGCCAGCTCGACCATCCGAACATCGTCCCCATCCACGAACTCGGGATCGACGATCACGGCCGCGTGTTCTTCACGATGAAACTGGTGCAGGGCGAGACGCTGGCGCAGGTGTTCGAGAAGGTCGCGACCGGAGCGGACGGTTGGAACCGCACGCGCGCCTTGTCGGTGCTGCTGCGAGTGTGCGACGCGATGGCGTTCGCGCACCAGAAAGGCGTGATCCATCGCGACCTCAAACCCGCGAACGTGATGGTCGGGAAGTTCGGCGAGACCTACGTCATGGATTGGGGGCTCGCCAGGATCGTCGGCAGGAAGGCGAATGACGTGCAGACCCGGCCCGACGCGACCGTCAGCGTGGTGCGCACCGAGCGGCGCGACACGAAGGGCGCGACGCCCGACTCGCCGTTGTTCACTCGCGACGGCGACGCCGTCGGAACACCCGCCTACATGCCGCCCGAGCAGGCGGTCGGGAACCTCGAGGCCGTCGGCCCGCACAGCGATGTCTACGCGGTCGGCGCGATCCTCTACCACCTGCTCACCGGACGCATGCCGTTCGTCGACCCCGGCGCGCACAAATCCGCGCGGGAGGTCTTGCTGCTCGTCGCGCAAGGTCCGCCGGCGCCGGTGCACTCGCTGGTTCACGATGCCCCCGCGGAGCTCGAAGCGATCTGCGAGAAGGCGATGGCCCGGAAGATCGAGGAGCGGTACGCGTCGATGGCGGACCTCGCCGAGGACCTGCGTGCGTACCTCGAGCGCCGCGTCGTGCGGGCGTACGAGACCGGACCGATCGCGGAGATGCGCAAGTGGATCGGGCGCAACCGCGCATTGGCTGCCGCGGCGGCGCTCGCCCTCGTCGCGATCGTCGCGGGCCTCGTCGGCGTGGCCGTGAAAAACGTCGCGCTCGCCGACGCGAACGTCGCCGTGACCGAGCAGAAGAACGTCGCCGTCGCCCGCAAGGCCGAATTCGACCAGCTCGCCGGCGTCGTGCTGCTCGAGAGGGGAAAGCGCGCCGCGGATGAACTCGGCGCCGCCGTGCCGGAGCGGATCGCGTCGATGGAACACTGGCTCGCCGAGGACGCTCGCCGCGTCGACGAACTGGCGCGTGCCGCGCGGTCGACGATCGCCGCGCTCGAGGCGCGCGCCCTGCCGTGGAGCGATCAAGATCGGGCGCGCGACCGCGCGGAAAATCCGAAGACCCCGCTCCTCGATTCGATGCGCCGGAAAGCGATGGCCCTGCGTCGCGCACGATCCGTCCGAGACGGGACGGCTGTTGTCGAACTCCCACCGCTGCCGGCCCACCTTGCCGACGCCTTTGCCTTCACGTTGTACGATTTCGCGAAGGCGCGCAGTACGCCCGACGAGACGTCCCGAATCTACGGGGAGGAGCCGCTGGCGCTTGTCGCAGCACGCGCGGCAGTCACCAAGGTCGATGCGAACGACGGAGGCGGCCTGGCGACCTCGAACGCGGTCGAGACCCTCGCATGGTCTGCGTTCGCCAACGGCCTCGATGAAGAAGCGATCGCTTCGGCCTCGCGATTGGTCAAGAGCGCCGGCTCCAGTGCACGTTCGCGCAAAGAAGCCGCTGCGTTCAGCGACAAGGTGCTCGACGCAATCGCAAATGCGAAGGGTGAAGCCGGACTCGCCGAGCTCGCCGCGGTCGAGGCAGAGGTCACGCGACTCGATGCGCTCGTCGATCTGCGTGCAACGTGGCGGTTCGAGAAGGAGGAGGATTCGTTCCTTCACGATACGCTCGTGCGATTCGTCGCCGAGGCAGACGAGTTCGCTCGGACCCAGCGTGCAGACGTCGAGGCCCGCCTGGACTGGGCGCGACGGGTCGCAGCACTCGATCACCGACATCCACGGGCGCGCGTGACATGGGACGCGGCGCGCGCCGCGATCATGCGCGCTGACGATCTGGTCGCGTCGGCGCTCTATCGAGAGCACCCGATCGATTTGGCACCGCAGTCGGGATTGGTGCCGATCGGCATGAACCCGGTCACGAAGCTGTGGGAGTTCTACGAGCTGCGATCGGCGTGCGAGTCACCGACGGGGGAGGACCTCGCATCGATCGAGATTCCGGTTCATCGCCCCGATGGATCGATCGACGTGAAGGATGGGACTGGAATCGTGTTCGTTCTGATTCCGGGCGGAACCGCCTGGCTCGGCGAGCAGTTCGAGGATCCCCAGCGACCGAACTACGTGAAGAAGAACGAGGGGGTCGTCGGAGACGTTCCGATTCGGGTCACGCTCTCGCCGTTCCTGATCGCACGCCATGAGCTGACGATCGGACAGTGGAAGCGCCTGACGGGTGAAGGAAGCGCGCTCGAATCGCGAATCGGATACGTCGACGCCTCCGGAGATCCGGGGGTCGGTTGGACTCACCCGATGACCCAATTGAAGTGGGTCGACTGCGAACGCGGACTCCGCCGAGCCGGACTGAGATTGCCGACGTGCGCGCAGTGGGAGTTCGCTGCGCGCGCGGGCACGGGTGACCCGTGGTGGACGGGAAACGACGAAGAGTCGTTGGCCGGCGCGGCAAACCTGCTCGACAAGCCGGCTGCGAAGCCGGCAATCCAGTTCAACCTCCCCTTCATGCCCCCGAGGCGACCGGAGGACGGATTCAACGGGATTGCTCGTGTCGGACAATATCGCGCGAACCCATTCGGCCTGTTCGATGTGCACGGCAACGCGAGCGAGTGGTGCGCCGACTCGAGTCTCAGTTACTACGATGCGCCCCCACGGGCCGGGGACGGCCTGCGAACCGCCACGACGTCAGGTGACGATTACCGCGCCGAACGCGGCGGCAACGCTGCTTCGACGCCGGGGCAGGCGACCTCCGGGGCGGTTGTGTTCGGTCACATGTCCGCAGCGCGTCGTTATGACGGCGTGCGTCCGGCTCGTGACCTGACAACGCGCTGAGCGGCTCGCTTCGTTCATCCCGCGCCCTCCGCCCGCCGATAAGATCCGCCGCGCTCCCGCCCCGCGAGGTCCCCCGCGCCGCTCATGATCAGCGCCGTCGTTCCCGTGTTCAACGAGGAACTCTGCCTCGAGAAGAACCTGCGCGCGCTTGCGGCGTTCCTCCGCGATCACGTGGCGGGCACGGGCGAGGAGTTCGAGATCGTCGCGGTCGACGACGGGAGCACCGATCGCAGCCGCGCGATCGCGACCGCGCTCGCGGTCGAGTGCAAGGTGAAGCTGCTCGAGAACGGCGTCAACCTCGGCAAGGGCGCCACGGTGCGCCGCGGCATGTTGGAAGCGGACGGCGATCCGACGTTCTTCACCGACGCCGACCTCTCGACGCCGCTCGATCAGCTCACGTTGTTCCGCGAGAAGCTCGCCGCCGGCGCCGACGTCGTGATCGGCACGCGCAAGCATGCGCAAGCGAACATCGGCGTGCCGCAGAACGCGCTGCGCACCTGGTTCGGCCTCGGGTTCACGAAGCTGGTGAACACGACGCTCGGCCTCGACTTCACGGACTACACCTGCGGCTTCAAGCTGTTCCGCCGCGAGGCGGCCCGCGCGATCTTCGGCCGCAGCGTCGTGAACGGCTGGGCGTTCGACGCCGAGATCCTGTTCCTCGCGAAGCGCCTCGCGCTCAACGTCGTCGAGGTCCCGGTGCGCTGGGAAGACCGCCCGGATTCGAAGGTGCGCGTGGTGCGGGACACGGTGCGGTCGCTCGGCGAACTGCTGGCGATCCGTGCGCGCGCGATGGCGGGAAAGTACGGCAGCTAGCGAAGCCGCCCGCACGGCCACGCTTCCACGCGGAGTCGGCCGTGCAGCAACCATCCTGCGACCACATGCCACGATCGCGGCGACGCGACGGGCGACGGCCGCGCAGCCGCGTCGCGATCGCTCCAGCCCGTGAGCCAAGCCGATGATGAATACGGGTCGAGAGCCCCGCGCAGCGGGATGCCGTGTCTGCGCGCGTTGCTCAACACGTACCGCAACGTGTTCCGCACATCGAGCGTTGATCCGAGCACGCGCGAATGGAAGCGGTCGGCGAAGACACGACCGCGACGGT
>CAZBOK010000260.1:0-6672 GCA_964493525.1 uncultured Phycisphaeraceae bacterium
TCGAGTGCTCCTGCGACGCGCCGAGGAGGTCGTAGAGGAACGCGACGTCGAGCTTCAGCACTTCGATGAACTCGATGATGCCGCGGTTCGCGACGTTGAACTCGCCGTCGAAGTTGAACGCGCGCGGATCGGAGTCGGAGCCGTATTGCGCGATCTTGCGGTAGTTGATGTCGCCGGTCAGCTCGGTCGAGTCCTGGTTCTTCTCATCCTTCGGCTGGAAGGTGCCGATGCCGATGCGGTCCTTCTCCGAGAGCAGGAGGCGGTGCACGCTCACGTGCTCGAGCAGCTTCTCCCAGTCGCCGCCGTGCTTCTCCATCAACTGCGCGTGGTACCAGCGGCACATCGGGCAGAGGTCGCCCGGCACGCCGAGCCGGTACTCGGACGCGCGGCGCTTGTTCAGGTCGGCGAGGATCTCCTTGCGCGCGCTCTCCGGCACGAGGAGCAGCGGCTCCTCGTTCATCGGGCACGGCTCCCAATCGGAATCGGGGTCGAGCCGCCACGCGAACGTGAACAGCGCGCCGGCCTTCGTGCGCGAGTACGCCTGGATGCCCTTCTTCAGCAGGCGCGCGATCGTCGACTTCGACGAACCGACGGGGCCGTGCAGGAGGAGCACGCGGCGCTCGACGCCGAAGCCGAACGCCGCCGACTTGATGTTCGCGACGAGGCGCGAGAGCGAATGGTCGAGCCCGAACACCGCGTCCTTGCCGCCGTCGATCGGGTCGTCGAAGAACTTGTAGTGCTGGACGTCGTCGCCGACGTCGGGCCGCGCCTCCGACCCGTAGCTCAGGATCATGTCGTAGAGGCGCTGGTACGCGTTGCGGAGGACGAGCGGGTTCTCCTGGATCAGGTCCAGGTACTCCGGCAGCGAGCCCTCCCAGTGCAGCTCGCGGAACTCGGAAGGGTTGATCCGCTTGCGAATGAGTCCGAGGTAGTCCGACTTGCCAGGCATGCTCACCCTCCGCGTCCGCGAGGAGAACCGCGCCGCTCAGAACGCGCGCGAAACTAGTCCGCGACGCCTGACCGGCTCAAGCCTCCACATCTTCCAGACTGGTTCGGCCGGACTTCAGGGGTTCTTGAGGTTTTCGCGTCGCGCCCGGACCGAGAGTCCGACCGCGACGAGTGCACCGAGACCGGCGAGCGCGAGCCCGAAGAGGAAGCTCAGCGGTCGATAGCGGAAGCGGACCGTCGAGTGCCCGGCGGGAATCGGGACGGCGCGAAACGTCCAGTGCGTGCGGAGGATCCGCGCCGCGTCGCCGTTCACGGCCGCAGTCCAGCCGGGGAACGCGTTGTCGGTGAGCACGAGGAGCGCGGGGCCGTCCGAGTCGACCTCGACGTCGACCGAGTTCAAGCGGTACGCGGTGATCCTCGCCGTCCCGTTGCCGGTGAGTCCCGCGGGCGGGGTCTCTTCGAGCAGCGCGGCGTCGGCGATCGACGCGAGCGCCTCGGCGGGCGGCGCGACGTTCACGTCCAGCGCGCGGTTCACGACGAACGCCCGCGGCAGCACCTTCGTGTTGCGGTAGACGAACCCGACGTCGCCCGGCGCGCCGCCGAAGATCTTCTCGTACCCGGACGCGTCGAGCGGCGATCCCGTGACGACGAGCCCGAGGTTCATCACGCGCAGGAGCGGCGACGCGAAGTCGATCTCGCGTCGCGAGTAGCCGGCGTAGTGCATCACGCCCGCCTGCCGCTGCAGCACGTCGAAGCGGGCGACGTCGAGCTGGTCGTAGCACTGCGGAGTCTGCAGCCCGTACGCGTAGTGCGAGTTCGGCTGCAGGATGACGTCCTCGCCGACGAAGCGCAGCGGCCCACGACCCTCGGCGAGCGCTCGATCGGACTCCGCGCGCAGCACATCCGTGACGCGCGTCGGCGGATACACCCACGCCTCCGGCACGTACGCGTTGTAGTCGAACCCGAACAGGAAGAGCTCGGCAAGGACGACGAGCGGGGCGAGGAGGATGCCCGGCCCGCCTCTGCAGAACCAGAGCAGCAGGAACAGACATCCGAGGATGCGCCACTCGCCGTGCACGGTCGGCCCCGGCGAATGGGACAGCGTGAACGTCTCGCGCGGCCCCTCGATCGTCACGCCGTTCGTTCGAGCGTCCACCGCGAGCACGTAATCGCCCTCGTCCGCGCGGCTGAGGTTCACGCTCGCCGTGAGCACTCCATTCGCCGCCCGGATCTGGGTCGGGGTGAACCTGGCGACTTCACGGCTCCCGATTCGGATGGATGCGGATTCGACGTCGACCGGCACTTCTGCGCGCACTTCGAATTCGACGCGACCGTCCCGTCCCTCGCGACCGTCTCGTACGACATCCATGCTCGCTTCGAGAGCCAACCCGTTCGCTCGCGGGCGGACTTCGTGACTCTCATGTGAAGCCAGTTGCAGCATGAACAGGACGTTCGGCGACAGCACGATGACCACCGCACATACGAAGAGCCGTTGGAGCGTGGAGCCGAGAGATCTGCGCTCGACGAGCGCGAAGGCCGCCAGGATGGAAGCACCGAGCGAATAGAGCGGGAGCATCCGCGTGCCCGCGGCGAGATCGAACGGCGGGACGTGTCGCAGCAGAGTCGCGAACGGCCCGATCCGGGCGGCGAGCACCCAACCGAGGAACATGAGCGTGCCGCACGTCCAACGGATCCGGCGGTTCGTGCCGCCGATGAGGTAGAGGAGCGCGAGACACAGAACGAGCGCGCCGACGTATCCGCCATTCACGTCCGTGAACGACTCGGGTCCCCGGTAACCCGGGTCGTGCAGCGGATTGCCGTAGATGTCCGGTTCCACCGCGAGCAGCAGCCGCGAGAGTGACGTCCCGGTCAGCTCGATCGCGCCGGTCAATAATGCCCCGGCGCCCAGCGCACCAAACGTCGCGGGCCAGCCGTGGCGCGGCCGCGCGAGCAGCCACCACGCTGCCGCGACCAGCGGGATCGCGATGACGCCGAGCAGCCACGGCTTTGACATGGGCTCGATCGGCGCCGTCGCCAACCGCTCGACGCGTCCGTGCGACAACCGCAGGTACTCGACGAACGGCAACAACTGCGGCGCCGCCAGCGCGAGAGCGAGCGCACCGACGCCCGCATATCTCCACATCAGTTGCCGAAAGCCGAGCGCCGAAAGCCGAAAGCCCCCCAACACCCACGCCGTCACCGCGATCCCCACGGCCAACGACGTCTCCGCGTGCCCCCCATAGAACTGCAAGGCCATCGCGGCGGCGAGCAGCGTCGACTGCCTCACTCCCGGCCGCTCCACGAAGCACTGCGCCAGATACATGCACAGCGGCAGGCAGCACGAGACGTTGCTCAGCGAATAGAACAGCCAGACGACGTTGTATCCCGCGAGCATCATCGCGGCCGCGCCGCTCGCCGACGCGACGCGCGACAGCCTCAACCGCCGCAGGAAGAGGTAGCCGAAGAACCCCGCGAGCCAGAGCTTCACGACCGCGCCGAGCCACATGCCGCGCTCGACGGACCACAGCGGCACGAAGCACAGCCACGTCGTCGGGAAGAAGAACGCCGACGACAGGTTGCCGATGAACGGCACGCCGCCGCCGGACTCGGGCGACCACAGCGGCAGCTCGCCGCGCAGCACGGCCGCGCGCATGAAGCGCAGCCACGGATCGAAGACGAGCGTGTGATCCGAGAGGAAGGGGTTGTGCGGCTCGAAGTCCGCGGGCCGCTTCTCCGCGAACGGCACCGCGAGCGGATCGGAGTAGAGCGGGTCGACGCACACCGGCGCCGTCCCGGGCGGGAGGCCCTTCGCGAGGAAGGCGAGCGCGACCAGCAGGAACGCGGCGGCGGCAAGCCACCGCTCGCGGCGAGTCATGCGAGTCGTGCCGTGCGGCGCGTCGTTCATCGCGACGTCATCGGCCGGCGCCGAGCTCGGCCATGACGCCCGGGCAGGCTTCGATCAGCCGCGCGCGCATCAACTCGAGCTCTTCGACGAGCTCTGCATCGTCCGTGACGGACTCGCGCAACTCGAGGTCGAGCAGCTCGCCGAGGCGGCGACGCGCCGAGCCGATCGCCTTGTCGACCGCGTCGCGTGAGATCCCGAGATCGCGCGCAATCTTCTCGCGAGGGATTGGAGCGGCGCCGTCGATACCGTACGCGGCGCAGAGCGCGTTCGCGTCGCGCGGCTTCTCCTCCGCGAGTCGGGCGAGCGCTTGCGTGAGAACGCCGCGCGCCCACTCGCGATCGTCGTCGATCTCCGCGATCGGCGGCGCCGCGGCGGACAGGCGTTCCGCGATGCCCGAGTCGAGCGGCGCACCGCGCTCGAGCTGGCGGCGCACGCCGCTCGCGTAACGACGGATGACGCCCTGCATGTAGCAGCGGAACTTGCCGATCGACGGATCCGCCTTCGGGAGGACGCCGAAGATGGCGACGTACTGGAAGAACTCGTCGCAGCGCGCCTCGATGTCGGGCAATCCGGAAAGCCGCAGCCGCAGCGACCGGCGCACCGGCTCGCGGTAGCGTGCGATCAAGTCGCGCCATGCTTCCTCGCGTCCTGCGCCGCCGGGATCGGTCGCGCGTCGCACGCGGCTCCAGCGCGTCTTCGACCCCCACGCATCGTCGCTCGTTTCGGACATACGGTCGATCCGCTTCGCACAGTTCCGGTTCGCCGAGGCGCTCGACGGCCGAGTGTCTCGGCGCCGCCGGGTCAGGAGATTACCGGTGTGCGGCGCGAGGACGATCCGTTTGGCGCTCGCTTCCTCGGCTCCGACCGTTCGCGCGAGGATCGATGCGCTTTTTTTCGCTCCGCTCACTTCGAGTCGCGGCAAGTGCCCGCGGCCCCGGATTCTCGGGGTCTTGGAGACAGGAGCCACCCATGCGCCAGTCGATCCATCCGTCGGCAACTTCCCGCGCTCCCGCAACGTGCCGGACCCCGCTTCCCGCGCGCTCGTTCGAGGCGGCATGCAGCCCGCTCCGACGGGCGGGCATCGCGGTGATCGGCATGCTGGCACTGTTCGCTCCATCCGCCGCGCGCGCGGCCGTCGAGGCGCGACAGGACGGAGACGTTCTCGTCGTGCGCGGGAACGCGGAGCGCGACGTCGTCGAGATCATCGGCGGCGAGACGATCGGCGACGTCCAGGTGATCGCCACCAGCGACACGCTTCCCTTCGCGCTCCTCGCCTCCCACGTGCGCAGCGTCCGCGTCGATGTGAAGGGCGGCGACGACACGGTGATCGTTCGCGGACTGCGCATCGAAGGCGATCTGCGAGTTCGCACGGGTCATGGCTCCGATCGAGTCCTGGTGACGGAGCTCGTGTTCGGTTCATCGGTGCGTGAGGTGTCGATCGGCGGCCGGGTCGACGTGCGCCTCGGCAATCAACGCAACGACGTCATCGCGATCGATCCGACCACGCCGGCAGGCGTCGCGATTCGCGGCGACGTCGCGGTTTCCGGCGCGGACGACGTGACGCTCGACGGCGACGGAGGGACGAGCCGCACGGAACCCGGCGACCTCTCGATCGGCGGCGAGCTCCGAGTCTCCGCGAAGCTCGCGTGCCGCATCGAGCTCGACGACGTCGACGTCTCCGGCAACACGCGAATCAAGACGAGCAGCGCCGACGATGGGATCGAGATCAGCGACACCGATCTCGCGGGTCGCGTCGACATCGAACTCGGCCGTGGGAACGACCGGCTCGACCTCGATTTCGGCCTCGAGCCCGACAACCGATTCGGCGCCGGCTTCCGCGCCGATGGTGGCCCGGGCCTCGACGAGCTGGACACGAGCGCGTCGAACCGGTTCGCGAGGTCGCCGCACTTCAGCGGGTTCGAACGGCACGGTTGATACCGCATCGCCGACCCGGATGCCCGGGGGAGTCACCGGGCTCCTCCGGCTCCGGACGACGACTCGATCGAGCAAGAGAGCGCTCGGGTCGCGGAGGTGTCCGCTACGCTTTCTCCGTCCGGGGCCACCATGAACGATCGCACGCCGGAAGACCTGCTGGCTGAGTACCTCGACCGCCAGGAGCGCGGCGAGACCACCACGTTCGACGCCTTCGTCGCGAAGCACCCCGAACAGGCGGAGCGCCTCCGCTCCTTGTTCAAGGGCTGGCAGCTCGCGCACGATGCGATGTGGCGCTCGCACGGCGGCTCGCTCGACGAACAGATCCGCGAACGCTTCGGCGCCGGCGCGCATCCCGAAGTCACGCTCGATGCCGCGGCCGCCGAACGCGTCGACTCGGCGCTGCTCTCGGAATTGAAAGACCGTGGGCCGGCGTCGACCCGCTACGCGCTGAAGGGCGAGATCGCGCAGGGCGGGATGGGCGTGATCCTTCGCGTGTGGGACCGCGACCTGCGCCGCCACCTCGCGATGAAGGTCCTGCTCCAAGAGGATTCGGGGAAGCCGGCGCCCGCGGCTCGCCTCTCGCGCTTCCTGGAGGAGGCGCAGGTGACCGGCCAGCTCGATCATCCGAGCATCGTCCCGGTTCACGAGCTCGGCATCGACCCGCGCGGTCGCGTGTTCTTCACGATGAAGCTCGTGAAGGGCGAGACGCTCGCGCAGGTGTTCGAGAAGGTCGCGACGGGCGAGGACGGCTGGAACCGCACCCGCGCGCTGTCGGTCGTGCTGCGCGTGTGCGAGGCGATGGCGTTCTCGCACGAGAAGGGCGTGATCCACCGCGACTTGAAGCCCGCGAACGTGATGGTCGGCCGCTTCGGCGAGACCTACGT
>CAZBOK010000261.1:0-6643 GCA_964493525.1 uncultured Phycisphaeraceae bacterium
GGTTGGTGAGGGAAGATCAGCATCGCCGGGTGCTCGTGTCCGAAGATCACGCGGAACAGGATCGGGATGCGTCCCGGGTAGGCGAGCGGGATCGCGAGCAGCACGAGGCAGAACGCGAGCAGCGCATCCGCCCGGAGCAGCCGGCGCGGTGAAAACGCGCGGTCGACCCGGCCGTCGGATCGACGCATCGCGAGCGCGACGGCGATCGCGACGACGACGAGGAATCCCGAATGCACCGTCGCCGCGGCCGCCGCGCCGAACGCGCCCGCCAGGACGACGTGGCGACGGCGCGGATCGCTGAGCATGCGCACGCAATGGAAGAGCGCGCAGGTCGTGAACAGGACGACCGGCAGATGTGGCTTCACCAGGTGGCCGTTCTGCACCACGAGCGCGCTGGTCGCGAACCACGCGGCCGCGAGGATCCCGGTGCGAGCGCCGTGCACCGCGCGGCCGAGCCGGAACACCGCGCCGGTCGCGAGCGCGCCGAGCAGCCCCGCGACGATGCGGCCGATCCAGTAGGGGTCGACGCCGTGCACCAGCGCGAAGATCGGCGCCATCAAGTAGGTGAGGAGGTGGGGGTAGCGCGACGGGAGCAGCAGCGCGGCCCACACGTCGCGCAGCGATGCTCCGGGGATGTTGCTCGCGAACTCGATCGACTCCGCGTCGGGCTCCTCGAGCCAGCCGATCCCATATCGGTTGCCGGCGAGGTTCAGCGCCGCGGAGAGCGCGACGAGCAGGAGTGCGATCCCCACGACGGATCGGGTCGCGGGGTCTCCGGCTCGCGGCAGGTCGCGGGTGATGGGTGCGGCGATGGGCAGTCCTCGCGCGGGATCGTAGCGCGGGCCTCCCCGGTTGCGGTCGGCGCCACTTATTAGTAGTGTCCACTACTATGAAACTCGGAAGAGCATCGACGTCGCTCGTGGGCCTCGGCCTGAACGCGCTCGAAGCGCGCTGCTACGAGGCGCTCCTCTCCGGCGGACGCGCGACCGGTTACGAGCTCGCGCAGCGCACCGGCAAGCCCGCGGCGAACGTGTACAAGGCGGTCGCATCGCTCGCGCACAAGGGCGCGGTGTCGGTGCGATCGGGCCGCACGCGCGTGTTCGAGGCGATCCCGCCCGCCGAATTCCTGGGCGGCGTCGAACGGCGTCACGCGGCGCTGGTCGAGCAGGCGCTCTCGAACCTGGAGAGCATCGCGTCCGACCCTGAGCCCGCCCAACTCCATGCGATCGAGAGCGTCGACGCGGCGTTTGCGCGCGCACGCGCGATGCTGCGCTCCGCGCGGAAGATCGTCGTCGTCGATGCATTCCCGACGGCGCTCGAACGCATCGCGCCGGAGATCGCGCGCGCGTCGCGTCGCGGCGTCGCGATGCACGTCCAGGCCTATCGGGAGATCGACCTCGACGTCACTTCGCTCGTCGTCGCCGCCGAATCCGAGGCGGTCCTCGCGCACTGGAACGGCGAGCAGATGAACATTGTCGTGGACGGCCGCGAGGTGTTGCTCTGCCTGTTGACCGCCGACTGCCGCCGCGTGGTGCAGGCGTTCTGGTCGAACGCGCTGTACCTCGCGTGCATGCACCACGCCGGTTTCCTGCGCGAACACGTGTTCCACAAGGCCCGCGCGGCGCTCGCCGCGCGCGGATCCGATTCAGCGTCGCTGCGCCGGCTGCTCGACGCGAGCCCGACGTTCCACTCGACCGACGTTCCCGGCCAACGAACGCTCGCGGCACACCTCGCGGCCGCATCGAAGGAGAACGCATGAACGAGTCCATTCCTGCCGCGCCCGCACTCCCCGCCGCGACGATCGCGCGCGGCGGCGCACGCATCGTCGCGGCCGTCGCGCTCGGCGCCGTGGTCTTCCTGGCCTGTTGGGTCGGCATGCGGTTCTTCGCGGAGGCTCAGGAGTTCGGCGCGCTCGCGCGGCAGTGGCTCTTCAAGCCGGCGCTCATCGTGATCTCGCTCGCGATCTGGGCAGCGGCGCGCCGCCCGTTCCGCGAGATGGGCTTCCGGCGATCGCACGCGCCGATCTCGGGGATCCGCCTGCGGCGGTGGTACGTGCTCTCGGCGCTCGGCATGGGCGCGGCGTCGATCGTCATGATCCTGATCGGAGCGCGTCATCCGATCCTCGCGGAGCTGAGCTTCCCGCAGATCATCGTCACGGTCTGGTTCCTGAGCAGCGTCGCGGAGGAGATCTTCGTCCGCGGCCTCGTCCAGTCCTGGATGCGGGCGCCGGGCGCGCCGGCGGACGTGGGGCGCGCGGGCGTGATCGCGTCGGCCGTACTGTTCGCGGCGATGCACGTGCCGCTGATGTTCACCGGATCGGGCGTGGTCGGCGGCGGCACGATCGTCGCCGCGACGCTGGTCGTCGGCTATGCCGCGGCGCGCGCGCGCAACGAGACCGGATCGCTGCTCCACCCGATTGGAGTGCACGTCTTCGGAAACGCGATGGCGCTGCCGTTCGGCGTGATCGGGATGCTCCTCTACAAGTCGATCCACGGCGTTCTGCCCCCGCACTGAGTTCCTGCCGCCGTCGAGGGCACGAAGCTCCGGTTCCGGAACGGTCCGTCCGCGGTTCCCATCCTGTCCGGGAAGTCGCGGCAATCCTGTAACGGCACCCCTTGCGCCGGTACCATCCGCGTTTCCCGGCGGTTGGCCGAACCGGCGCCGGACGCGAGAGATTTCGACACCACCGATGAAGGAGGAGAAGGAGCAGCGCGAGCGCGAGAGCCGGGCGGAGGATCCGCTGAAGGACAAGGCCCGTGAGATCCTGGGCTACGTCCTCTTCGGACTGTCCACCTTCCTGCTCTTGGCCTGCACCTCGTTCGCCGAGCCGCATCCCGGCCAGGCGCTGGCGTGGTATTCGAACAACTGCGGTGAGGCGGGCTTCCGCGCCGCGCGCTTCTGCCTGTTCACGTTCGGGTTCGGCGCCTACCTCGGCATCTTCACGCTCTACCTGTGGTCGCTCGCGCTGATCGCGCGGCGCTCGCTGACGATCGGTCCGTTCCGGCTGTTCTGGTTCTGCGCGTTCCTGTTCTCGATCGCGGCGCTGCTCTCGCACTTCCGCTTCGTCGGAACGCTGCGCCTGCCGGACGACGGCGGGCTCGTCGGTTGGCAGATCGCGACGTTCTGCGAGACGAACCTCCGCTTCGGGCCGTGGGGGACGAAGCTCGTTCTCGTGCTCGTGACACTGATCACGTTCCAGCTCGCGACCGACTTCATCCTCTTCTCGCTGCTCGCGCGGCTGTACGAGTTCCTGAAGGCGCGCCGCGCCGCCGCGCAGGCGTTGATCGAATCGACCGGCCCGATCTTCCGCTCGCTGTTCTCGCGCGCCGCGCAGGAGCACGCGAACGGTGCGGGCGGAGCGAACGGACTGAACGGGACCGCCGCGTCCGGCGCGCTGGTCGAGATCCAGTCGCGCGCGAAGCGGCGCGTGAAGAAGGCCGAGATCGCGGTGTCCGATGAAGAGGTGGTCGGCTTCGCGGACGGCGACGCGAAGAAGCGCGAGAAGAGCGCCGCCGCCGACGCGAAGGAAGCGAAGGAGTTGAAGGACGCGAAGGACGTCCGCGACGCGAAGGACGCGAAGAAGGAAGCCGCCGCGAAGGACGACAAGGACGCGCAACCCGCGAAGGACGCGAAGGACAAGAAGGCGGCGATCGTCGTCGCGGCGCCGACCGCGCCGCAGAACGGCATGCCGGACGACGACGAGGCGTCGATCGGCGACGCCGAGCCGGAGACGAAGAAGAAGACCCAGGCGAAGATCCGCTTCGAGCCGCCGAAGACCGCGCCGATCCGCGCGACGTCGTTCGACGAGGACCACGTCCAGTTCGTCGCGCCGATGCCGCCCGCCGAGCGCCCCGAGTACCACTTCCCGTCGCTCGATCTCCTCGAGCGCGGAAAGCCGCTCCCGGCGAAAGACTTCCAGAAGATGATCGAGCACAACGCCGAGGTGCTCGAGTCCGCGCTCGCGTCCTACAAGGTCGAGGCGGAGGTCGTGGAGATCCAGAAGGGGCCGGTCATCACGATGTTCGAGTTGAACGTCGCGGCCGGAACGCGCGTCGATCGCGTGCGCTCGCTCGAAGACGACCTCGCGATCCGCTTGAAGGCGCAATCGGTGCGCATCGTCGCGCCGATCCCCGGCAAGTCGACGATCGGCATCGAGGTCCCGAACCAGCTCCGCGAGACGGTGCACCTCCGCGAGCTGATCGAGTCCGACGCCTACAAGTCGTCGAACACGGCGATCCCGATCTTCCTCGGCAAGGACGCCGCGGGCCGTCCGCTCATCGAAGACCTCGCGCGCGCGCCGCACCTGCTCGTCGCCGGCGCGACCGGCGCCGGCAAGTCGGTGTGCCTGAACTCGATCATCATGTCGATCCTGTTCACGCGCTCGCCCGATCAGGTGAAGATGATCCTGATCGACCCGAAGATGGTCGAGCTCTCGTCCTTCGAAGCGATCCCGCACCTCATGTGTCCGGTCGTGCGCGACATGAACCGCGCGGCGCAGATCCTCGAGTGGGCCTGCCAGAAGATGGATGAGCGGTACCAGATCCTCGCGGACGCGGGCGCGAGGAACATCTTCGCGTTCAACAAGATCCCCGAGGTCGAGCTGCGCGAGCGGCTCGAGGTGACGCCGGACGACGACACGTTCGAGCCGCGCCTGCCGTTCATCGTGATCGTCGTCGACGAGCTCGCCGACCTGATGATGACCGCCGCGAAGGAGGTCGAGAACTCGATCACGCGACTCGCGCAGAAGTCGCGCGCGGTCGGCATCCACGTGATCCTCGCGACGCAACGTCCGTCGACGAACGTCGTCACCGGCTTGATCAAGGCCAACCTCCCGACGCGCATCTCCTTCCAGGTCGCGTCGAAGATCGACTCGCGCGTCGTGCTCGACCAGAACGGCGCGGAGAAGCTGCTCGGCTCGGGCGACATGCTGTACCTGCCGCCGCGCACGTCGACGATCGTGCGCTCTCAGGGCACGTTCATCACCGACGAAGAGATCAAGATGGTCGTGAACGCAGTGCGCACCGAAGCGCCGAACTTCGCCCGCGAGCTGATGCAGAAGAACCAGAAGTCCGACCTGAATCCGTACGAAGTCGACGAGCTGTACGATGCCGCCGCGCGCTTCGTGTGCGAGACGAAGCGCGGGTCGGCGTCGCTGTTGCAGCGAAAGTTCGGCATCGGTTACACCCGGGCGTCGCGCCTGATCGACCTGATGGCGGAGGACGGCATCCTCGGAGAGTTCCGCAACTCGCAAGCACGTGAAGTGCTGCTGACGATCGACGAATACGACGGGCGCCAAGCCGCCACGCAGGAGAACGGCGCGTGAACGCACGGCCTCGCCTTGGCACCGACTCGGAGCAGTTCGGAGAAGAAGGATGACTCCCACCCTCTGTGAAGGCTTCATGGCGACGAGCCTGCTCGGCTCGGTGCCGACGATCCTGCTCGCGCTGCTCGGCATCGTCTGGGCGGTGATCCTCGCCACGCGCCAGCCGGTCGAGCGGCTGTGGATCCGACTCGTTGCGGTGGTCGAGCTCGTGCTCGTGCTGTCGATGGTGCTCGGGTTCGATCGCGAGGCGGGCGCGAACAGCGGATACGGCGGGACGTTCGGCGCCTGGCTCGCGTCGCACGTCGTCGGCAAGCCGGCCGCGTCGACGTTCATCGTCACGATGCTCGTCATCGCGGCGTTGCTCTCGATCCCGCTCGCGACCGACTGGGGTTTCCTGCGCCTGATCCTGCGCTTCCGCGCCGCGCGTGCGCTCGCGGAGGAGACCGTGCGCGGCCACGTCGGCGACTACACCGTGGTCGGCGGGTTCTCGCACGACACCGGCGCAGCGCAGAAGGCCGCGGCGGCGCCGGCCGTTGAACCCGCGTCGGAGAGTGCGGTCGCGACGGACGAGCGGGAGTCGTACGCGCGCGAGACCTACGAACGGCCGGAGCGCGTCGCGCACGAGGCGCCCGCCGCCGACGCCGACACGGCCGACGACGTCGCCGCGGCGACGTCCGATCCGCCGCGCGCATGGGCTCCGCTTCCGGAGACGCACGCGGCGGAAACGGACGACGACGACGCGTCCGACGCGATCGCGGAATCGAGCGCGCCCGCCGCAGCCGCGGACGACGACGCGGCGACCGAGAGCGACGAGAGCAACGAGGCCACGCGGATCGACGACGCGGCCCTGCGCTCGGCCGCGGAATCGCGACCGACGCCGTCCCCCGCGAAGGACGACGAGACGAGCTCCGGCCCCGCGGAGGACGTCGGCATCCCGTGGTACATGCGTCGCCGCGGCCGCGCCGACAAGGGCACGGGCAAGGACGGGCCGGACGCGCCGGAGTCGCGCGGCTCGATCACGCCCGCGCTGTCGCGCCGCACTCCGCATCCGCAATCGCCCGCCGCGCCGCCGTCCGAAGATCATCCGAAGGCGCTCCTGTCGCCGCAGATCGAGTCGCGGTTCGAGTCGTCGATCGTCTCGGACGCTCCGCCGAGCCGCGAGATCGAGGTCGCGCCGGAGATTGAGCCGCCGCCGGTCCTCGACCGCATCGCGCCGTTCCTCGAGCCAGAACCGACGGCCGAGCCGATCGCGCCGCCCGCGGAATCGCGCGCGCGCGAGACGGAGCTGCGCGCGCCGCTGCCGATGACCGAGTCGGAGCC
>CAZBOK010000262.1:0-6596 GCA_964493525.1 uncultured Phycisphaeraceae bacterium
CCCGCGCGTCTTCTCCGTCGTGCTCTGGTACCACCTCGGGTTCTTCGCGGTGAGCCTCGCGATGCTCGGGTTCGCGTACGGCGGACGGATCGTGCGGCGACGCGTGCCCGATCTCGACCTGCTCGGAGCGCTCGCCGCGGCGGCGAGCGTCATCGCCGTCGCGATCGTCGTGCGACTGCCGATCGAGCCGGCGCGCCTCACCGAGTCGCCGCGCGCGATCGTGCTGTTCCTGTGCATCACTCCGTTGCTCGCGGCGCCGTTCGTCCTGCTCGGTGCGGAGCTGTGCGCCGCGCTCGAACGCGGGAAGGAACGGTTCGCGGTCGTCTACGCGGCGTCGTTCGTCGGCGGGGCGCTCGGCGCCGGCCTCGCGCTGTTCTGCATGGATCGATTCGGCGCTCCGCGCGCGGTGACCGCCGTCTCCGCGCTGCCGTTGATCGCGACGTTCGCGTCGTTCCGCCGCGAGGCGCTCGGCCCCGCATTCGGCGCGCTCGTCGCGCTGGTCGCCGCGGCGGTGCTGCCGAACGATCTCCTGCCGATGCGCAGCAAGAAGCACTTCCCGGTGATTCCCGACCAGGCGGTGATCGACGAGCGGTGGAACGCGTTCTCGCGGGTGACCTTCTACGAGAACCCCGATCGCCACGGCCTGTGGGCGCTGCCGCCGTTCCTCGACCGCGCGACGCTCCCGCAATCGATCGGCGTCGCGATCGACTCGTGGGCGATCACGTCGATCCTCCAGGGCGGCGGCGACGAGAGCTTCCTCGCCCACTATCCGCCGACGCTCGCCGAGACGGGAGCCGCGCCCGGCTTCTCCGCGCTCGTGATCGGCGCGGGCGGCGGCGTCGACGTCCGCGCGGCGCTCGCCGCGGGCGCCGGGCACGTCGTCGCGGTCGAGATCAACCCGCTGATCGTGGACGCCGTGCGCGGCCGATTCGACGCCTACTCGGGCGGGATCTACCGCGACCCGCGCGTCGAGGTGCACGTCGCGGAAGGCCGGAGCTTCGTCGATCACGACGATCGCAAGTTCGACCGCATCGTGTTGAACGGAGTCGACACGTTCGCGGCGACCGAGGCGGGAGCGTTCGCGCTCTCGGAGAACTACCTGTACACGGTCGAGGCGCTGCGCGCGTGGCTCGCGCACCTCGCTCCCGGCGGCCGGTTGTTCATGAGCCGCTGGTGGTTCGAGCCGCCGCGGCAGACGCTCAAGCTCACGACCACCGCAGTCGCCGCGCTCGAGCAGCTCGGCGTGCCCGACATCCGCAAGCGCGTGTTCATCGGTCGCGCGGAGAAGAACTCGTTGTTCGTCGTGAAGAACGGCGACCTCGACGCGCGCGAGATCGACGACCTCGCGGCGGCGTGCCGCGCGCGCGGCGCGGAGATCGTCTACTCGCCCGACCGCGGGGGACATCCGCTCTTCGTGCGCGCGCTCGAACCGGGCGGCGCCGCCGCGCTCGCCGCGGACTATCCGTACCGCATCGATCCGCCGACGGACGATCGACCGTTCTTCTTCGAGAACGGCCGCTGGTCGCGCCTCTTCCACACCGAAGGCGACTGGATCCACGGATCGTTCGGCGGTCAGGAGGTCCTCGCGATCACGCTGCTCGCGCTCCTGCTGCTCGCGCTGCCGCTGCTCGCGCCGGGCCACGCCGCCGCGGGCGCGCTCGCGCTCGCGCGGCTCGACGCGGCGACGGCGATCCCCTTCCTCGCGCTCGGGTTCGCCTACTCGCTGGTCGAGATCCCGCTGCTCGCGCGACTCGCGCTGCCGCTCGGGCATCCGGTGTACGCCGTCTCGTGCGTCCTCACGTCGCTGCTGACCGCGTCGGGCGTCGGCGCGCTCCTGTCGCGACGCGTCGCGCCGGCGCGTGCGCCGCTCGCCGCGTTGTCGGCCGCGTTGCTCGTCATGGTCGTGTTGATCGTCTGCCAGGAGGAGCTGCAGCTTGCGATCGCCGATGCCGGCCCCGTGGAGCGGATCCTCGCCGTCGCCGCGTACCTCGCGATCCCCGGCATCGCGATGGGGATGCCGTTGCCGCTCGCCGTGCGCCGCCTCGAGTCGACGTCGTCCTCGCTCGTGCCGGGCGCGTTCACCGCGAATGCAGCGGCGGCCGCGTTGGCGGCGCCCGCCGCGATCGCGATCGCCCTCACCTGGGGGTTCCGCGTGACGCTGGCGACGGGGGTCGTCCTGTACCTCGTCGCCGGAGTCGCGCTGGCGGTGCGCACCCGCGGGCTGGAACCGGAGCCGCTTCCGGCGGACTAGCTGACCGACCGCGATTCCGCCCGAATCGTGGTCGGTCATTCAGGCCTCGATGAGTTCGCCGACGCGGAAGCTTGCGGCGAACTGGAACCTCGATCCCGCGCCTTCGCGGCTCTCGACCGTGATGTCGCCGCCCATCGATCGCGCGAGGCGGCGCGCGATCGGCAGCCCGACCCCGGCCCCGCCGAAGCGGCGACTCGCCGATCCGTCGACCTGCTCGAACGGTTCGAAGATCGTGTCGAACTTCGCGCGCGGGATCCCGATGCCGGTGTCGGCGACCGAGAAGACCGCGAACGCGCGTCCGTCGGCGCCGATCGTGGCGTCATAGGAGACGGTCACCATTCCGTGCGCCGTGAACTTGAATGCGTTGTCGATCAGGTGCAGCAGGATCTGGCGGACGCGTGCGCCGTCGCCGATCAACGCGCGCTGCGAGTGCCCGGGGCACTTCGTGATCAACGACAGGCCGCGTTCGCGCGCCGCCGACGCGAACATCGACGTGACCGCGTGCGTCAACTCCGCCGGATTGAACGGCGCCTCGACCAGTTCGATGCTTCCCGAGCTCACCTGCGCGAGGTTCAGCACGTCGCCGAGGATCGACGTGAACGCGGTCGCGGACTGGTGCAGCGAACCGGCCATCTCGCGCTGTTCCGCGTTGAGGCCGCTGCCGAGCAAGAGCTCGCTCATGCCGAGCAAGCCGTTCATCGGCGTGCGGAACTCGTGGCTGACGTTGGCGAGGAACACCGACTTCGCGCGCTCCCCCGCGTGGGCCGCGTGCTGCGCGGTCTCGAGATCGGCGGCGAGCCGGCCCACGCGCGCGGCGGCCCGCACGGTGGCGCGACGCGCGAGGAACACGCCGATCGCCGTCAGCACCGCCAGCACGAACGAGACGACCTCGGCGAGGAGGAACGCGTCGTTCACGCCGGAGAGCCGGGCCTCGAATTTCGCCGCGGTGAGGTCGACGCCGACCACGCCGTGAACGCGTCCCATCGCGTCGACGAGCGGCGCATAGCCGCTCATGAACGAGCCCCAGATGTCGTGATACGGACCGCGGCTCACGGTCGGGACGCCGTCGCGCAGCGCCGCGACGAGCTCCGGTGCCGCCTCCGGGTAGTTCTGCATCAAATGCGACTTGTCGTCGATGCCGTCGCCGTCGCGGTCGCCCTGGGGCGTGGGGTCGAGTACGAACCGGATGCCGTCGCCGCGATCGACGCACGTGTAGACGAACGCGAGGTCCGGATCGCAGGCCTGGAACCGCGCGAGCCGATCGGTCGCCCGCAGGTACTCGCCGGTGTCCTCCTGCGCGCGATCTCGAAGCGCGTCGTGCTCGGCGAGATCGACCTGGATCGCGGCGAGCTTCGCGGTGCGGAGCAGGCCGTCGCGGATCTCGTCGCCGAGAGCGTCGCGGCTGCGCTCGACCAGCACGGCCGAGCACACGAGCGATGCGACCAACATCACGACGAGCGTGGCGATCGCATCGCGCAAGGGGCGAACGCGCATCGCCGACGCGGAGACGCCGGGCGCGGCGGGAGCGGCCGAGGGCTTCGTCCTCAGGATCATGCGCAACTGAGTTCGTCGTCAAGTCAGGCGCCGCGACTCGCGCCGGATCCGGCCGTCCGGGCCGCGAACTCCAGTCGGTGTTACATTGCCGAACCATCGCCGGAACCGCACGGAACGCACGCCAATGGGCGCTTCTACCGATCTCCTTCGCACCCTCTGCGCTCATGAGGAATGGGCCGCCGCGCGATTCGACGAGGCGATCGCGGGGCTCACGGACGCGGAGTTCACCCGCGCGCTCGGCCCCGGCCTCGGCAGCGTCGCATCGCGCGCCGCGCACGTCGTCGACGCCGACGAGCTGTGGCTCGGTCGCATCGAGGACGGCGTGAGCCCGCGAGCGATGCCGGACGATCGACGCTTCGGTTCGGTCGCCGAGTTCCGCGCGCACGCGGCGCGCGTCGCGGGCCGCAAGCGCGCGTTGCTCGCCCGCGCGGACGAGGCGGAGCTCGACCGAGTGATCGCGTACGCGAACACGCGCGGCGAGCGGTTCACGCAACCGCTGCGCGAGATGCTCGGGCACCTCGTGATGCACGCGATGTATCACCGCGGGCAGATCTCCGTCGCGTTGCGCGCGCTCGGGAAGACGCCGCCCGCGACCGATCTCATCGCGTTCCTGCGCACGCGCCGCTGATTCCCGCGAGACGGGACGGAACGCATCCGGATCTCGGTGCTGGGTCGACAGTTCGACGCCACCTCATCCACCGAGTCGGGGGATCCCCATGCGCGTCGCGTCCTGCGCCTTCCTCTGGATCGTTCTCGCGAGTCCGACGTTCGGCGACACCGTCTTGTGGTCCATCAACGGGACGCAGTCTTCCGGCAAGACCGGCGCCGCGGTCGCGATCGCGGGCGACGTCGACGGCGACGGCCACGCGGACTTCGTCGTGAGCCAGCCGAACTACGGCGTCGCGCCGTCGATCCAAGAGCGCGGCGCGGTGCGCATGTACTCGGGCCTCGACGGTCACGTGCTGTGGACAAGCGTCGGCTCGACTCCGTTCGAGCATCGTGGGACCGTGACGATCGCTGGGGCGGACGCGACCGGCGACGGCATCCCTGACGTCGCGACCTCGGCGCCCGGGTACGTCTACGTCGACGTCTTCGCGCGCGTCCACCACGGCGCGGTGTTCGTGCTCGACGGCGCGACCGGCGCAGAGGCGTGGTGGACCGTGAACCCGGTGACGACGACGACGACCGCGTTCGGCGCGGCGCTCTCGTTCGTTCCCGATGCGGACCAAAACGGGCGCGCGGAGATTGCGATCGGCGACCCGCTCGGATTCGGCGAAGCGCCGGCATCGCCGGTCGAGGCGGGAACCGCGTCGGTGTTCTCGCTGACGAACCCGTTCCCGCTGCTCACGGCTTTCGGTCAGACCGCGTCGGATCATCTCGGCGCCGCGCTCGCGGCGATGCCGGACACCGACGGCGACGGGATGCCCGAGCTCGCGGTCGGCGTGCCCGACCGCGACACGGCGCTGCCGACGCCGCCGTGGTCCATCGACGACACCGGGCAGATCCGCGTGTACGCGATCGCCTCCTTCCCTCCGTCGACGCTGGTGCGGTCGATCGGCGGCGGCCTCACGCAAGGCGGACGACTCGGCGCGGTGCTCGCGTCGGGCGGCGACTGCGACGGCGACGGCGTGCTCGATCTGCTCGCGGGAACGCCGGACGCGGGCAACGGCGTGCTGCGCGTCTACTCGGGCGCGAGCTACGGCGCGGTGCGGACGCTGTCCGGCCTGGCGAGCGGCGATCGATTCAGCGCCGCGGTCGCGAACGCGGGCGACGTGAACGGCGACGGATTCGCGGACATCGTCGTCGGCGCGCCGAATGCAGCCGACGTCCCGCAGGCGCTCGTGTTCAACCGCGGCCGGGTCTCCGTGATCTCGGGCAAGGATCTCGCCGCGATGTCGAGCCGCGTCGGCGTCGGATCGAACGCGCACTTCGGCGCCGCGGTCGGCGGCGGCCGCGACGTCGACCTCGACGGACGTCCCGACGTCATCGCGGGAGCGCCGGACCAGAGCTCGATGGGAGTCGCGCTCGTGCTCGGCGTGCTCGATCATCCGGCGAGCTGGTCGCTCACCGGCGACGGCACCGTCGGTTCGCACGGCGTGCCGGGAATCGCGCTGAGCGCGCCGCCCGAGACCTGTCAGGGTCTCACGCTCTCGCTCGGCAACTCGACGGCGCACTCGACGCCGACCACGCTGTTCCTCTCGACCGGCTTCCAGCCGCTCGCGACGGGCCTCGGCGGCACGCTCTACCCGCAGCTTCCCGCGCTCCAGTCGGGCATCGTGCTGCCGGCGGGCGGACTCGCGATCCCGACGTCGCTGCCGTGCGACGCGTCGCTCTGGGGCGTCACCGTCTACCTGCAGCAGCTCGTCGCGGACTCCGGTGCGCCGCACCAGGTCGCCTTCAGTCGCTGCCTGGTCGCGACGATCGGCGGCTTCTGATCCACGACCTCGAGGATTCGCGACGGGAGCGTGCGCGTCGATCCGGTGGTAGCTTCACCGCCCGCGCATGCTCCCGCACCTGATGCTCGCCGCCCTCTGCGCGTCGCCGTCCGCGGACGATCCGTTCGCGTCCGCGGTGCGGCCGCTGCTCGACGAATACTGCGCGCGTTGCCACGGCGGACTCGAGCCGAAGGCCGACCTCGACGTCGACGCGGTCGGCGACGACGACTTCACGACGTGGCGCGAGATCGCGAGCAAGCTGCGGAGCGCGGAGATGCCGCCGCGCGGGGAGCCGGCGCCGGACGACGCCGCGCGCGCGCACGTCGCCGCGGCGATCGAGGAGCACGTCGGTTCGG
>CAZBOK010000263.1:0-6580 GCA_964493525.1 uncultured Phycisphaeraceae bacterium
GGCAGAAGGAAGCCGTCCTGTCGGTGTCGAAGGCGCTGAAGAAGGCGGCCGTCGGACTGAAGGACCCGCGCAAGCCGATCGGCGTGTTCTTGCTCGTCGGCTCGACCGGCACTGGCAAGACGGAACTCGCGAAGGTGGTCGCGTCGAAGGTGTTCGGCGGCACGACGAACATCGTGCGCGTCGACTGCTCCGAGTTCGCGCTGCCCCACGAGTACGCCAAGCTGATCGGCGCGCCGCCCGGCTACATCGGCCACAACGAAGGCGGCTACCTCACCGAGGCGGTGAAGACCAAGAAGCAGTGCGTCGTCCTGTTCGACGAGATCGAGAAGGCGCACAACAAGATCCACAACCTGCTGCTGCAGTTGATGGACGAAGGCACGCTCACCGACGGCAAGGGCAACACCGTCAAGTTCGACAGCGCGCTCGTGCTCCTCACCTCGAACATCGGCGTGCATGAGATCGAAGACCTCCGCAATCGATGCGGCTTCGGCGGTGCGAAGAAGACCGTGCTCACGCGCGACGAGGCGACCGACGCAATCCAGCGCTCGATGAAGGACACGTTCGCGCCCGAGTTCCTGAACCGGCTCGACGACGTGATCATGTTCAACTCGCTCACCGAGATGGACTGCCGCCGCATCGCGCGGCTGCAGCTCGACGAGGTCGCGGGTTACCTGAAGTCGTCGGGCGTCCACCTCTCGTTCTCGCCGAAGGTCGAGCAGCACATCGCGCATCTCGGGTACAGCCCCGAGTACGGCGCGCGCGAGCTGCGCCGGATCATCAAGAGCCAGATCGAGAACCCGCTGGCGGAGATGCTCCTCGCCGGTCGGTTCGCGTCGAACAGCGGCGTGTCGATCACCGTGCGACGCGGGCGCTTCCACTTCGCCCCGGGCGGCGCGGCGGCGACGAGCGAGGCGCTCGTGCCGACATCCGCGAGCACCTGACGCTCCTCCCGCTCGATCGATCGTTCTCGTAGCATCGCGGCCGCCGCCACCCGGACGGAGCCTGCGCTTGCTCTCGATCCTTCCGATCCTCCCGCTGTTGACGTTCCTCCACCTCGGCGCCCCCGCGGGGATCCCGTGGATGCCGTCGGTCGACGCCGCGCTCGCCGAAGCGAAGGCGAAGAACCGCCCGGTGTTCATCGCGGTCAACATGGACAACGAGCGCGCGAACGACGAGCTCGTGAAGGTGCATTACCAGGACGAGCGCATCATCAAGCTCGCGAGCCAGTGCGCGTGCCTGTTCGCCTCGGTCGCGGAGCACGGCTCGGGCAATGACCCGTGCCCCCGCTGCGGCTCGGTCACTTGCGCCGACCATCGCGCCGTCGAGCACGACGCCCGCGCGCGCTGGATGAAGTCGGGGGCGACCGGCGAGATCGTCGCTCCGGCCCACCTCTTCATCGACGGCAGCGGCAAGGTGCTGATGTCGGTGAACTACAGCATCACGCGCGGTGAGCTGGAGTGGTGCCTCTACTCGGCGATCAAGGCGTGCGACCCGAAGTTCACCTGGGAGATGTCGAGCGCGGCGCACGCGCCGCGGCGCCTGGTGAACAACGGCGTCGCCGATCCGACCGAGATCCCGAAGAGCGCGCCGACCAAGGCCGAAGTCGAACAGCTTCTCGACACGGTGCAGAAGGGCGGGCGCCCCTGGGAGCATCGCGAGGAGATCGGCCGCCTGATGCAGAGCGACGACAAGCGCGCGGTCGACTACGTCGCCGGCGCGCTCAACTCACGCGCGTCCACGCGTGACGACGTCGTGGTCACGATGCTCCACAACATCGGGCGCCTCTCGCCGGCCGCGTACTGGGAGATGGTCGTGCCGTGGGTCGACGATGCGCGCGCGCCGGTCCGCGCGGAGGCGATCGTCGCGCTCGAGCAGCTCGCGGTGCCGAAGTCGATCGCGGTGCTGCAGAAGCGCTGGAAAGCGGAGAAGGACGTCGACGTCCGCGCGGAGCTCGTGCGCGCGCTCGCCGCCGTCGACCCGGCCGGGAAGCACACCATCCAGGTCGTGATGGAGCAGGCCGAGAAGGCGAAGGAGGCGCGCGTGCGCATCTCCGCGGTGATCGCGGGCGCGCGCTTCGAGGATCCGAAAGCCGTCGCGGCGCTCGTGAAGTCCGCGCTCGCGGCCGACGTCTCGGGAGTGCGTGCCGCCGCGGCCTACGTCGTCGGGGTTCGACGTGAGGCCGCGCTGCGCGCAGACCTCGACGCCGCCGCGTTGAAGGAGCCGGACACGAGCGTGAAGCACGCGATGGATCTCGCGATCGAGGTGATGAACGGCGGCAACGTCGAGCTCCTGAACAAAGTGGCCGACGAGTTCGACCGCAGCCCGATCAAGCGCGAGCGGCTCTGATCGCGGTCACTCGTCGCGGCCCGGCGGCTTCCGCAAGCGCTTGATCTCGCTGCGCCGCTTCCGCTCGCCGATCTTCCGCTCGACCGAGCCGCGCGTCGGCCGCGTCGCGCGCCGCGCGCGCACCGGCGTCAGCGCTTCGACGAGGAGATTCCGCGCGCGCCCGAGCGCCGCCGCCTTGTTCCGCGCCTGCTCGCGATGCTCCGAGCTCTGCAGCACGAGCACGCCTTCGTTCGTGAGCCGCGACGCGAGCTTCTCGAGCAGGATCGCGCGCGCGCCATCCGGCAGGAACCGCGTGCGCCGCACGTCGAAGCGCAGCGTCGCTTTCGAGTTCACCTTGTTCACGTTCTGACCGCCGGGCCCGCCGCCGCGTGAGAATTCGAACGAGAACTCCCCGATCGGCACGCGAATGCCGCCGGGGAGTCTCAGCACGTCGTCGCCTGCCGGATGCGCGTTCGTCACGCGCGAGAGACTACCGGCCGTTCAGAACTCCTGCCCGTTCAGGTCGAAGTTCGAGAGGTTCGCCGAGAAGTCGTTCTTCGGCGTGATGGTCAACACCTGCCGCGTCTCGATCTCCGTGCCCGTCACCGCGTTTCTGCCGTGGGTGCGCAGCGTGATGAGGATCGCGCCGCCGCGGGAGTCGCGCTGGAAGACGATCTGCTCGACGCCCTTGCACAACACGCGCGGCGGGACCGTGCCGCTCTCGTCGACGCGGATCAACTGATCGCGCGGGAAGTCGGTGTCGGCGCCGGTGCCCAGCCGATAGAGGAACGGCCCCGCCTCCTCCACCGTCACCGTGTCGCCGACCGTCGTGAAGTCGCCGACCGTCATGAACCGCAACGCGAACGAGTCGTCGCCGACCTGCGCGTCCGACGGGTACACCGTGTCGGGCGCGGGGATCGACGCCGGGTCGAACGGAGACGACACGATCACGCCGGTGTCCGGGTCGACCTGGTAGATCTCGACCGTCTCCTCGCGGACCGACGCCTCCTGCAGCTCCATGTTCATCGTGGTGAGCGCCTTCGCGTTGTTCACCATCGCGTCGAGCTGCGCGTTGCCGGAGGCGCTGCCGCGCACGCTCGAGATGTACCCCGAGAGGCACATGTAGAAGAGCGCGGACAAGAGGCTCGCCGAGATCGCGACTTCCACCAGGGTGAAGCCGCTTCGTCGTCGCTTGGCGTTCTTGCGGATCATCACGAGTCCTTTCGGGTGCTTGGTCCGCACGTCAGTTCATCGCCCGGACGCCGAGGTCCTTCAGCGACCAGCCGAGGTATTGCGGCTTCTTGTCCTTGGGGAAGAACGGCGGCGGCTTCTGCTTCATGTCCTCGTCGAACAGCGAGAAGCCGCGCTTGAAGCCGTAGTAGAACGCGCCGGTAGACGTGACGACGGTCGTGCAGGGGCGACGGTCGGACACGAGCGAGCCGAAGCGACGGATCGACGAGCGACCGCCATTGTTGACGTAGAACGGGTTCGTGCCGCTCACGGAGGTCAACGCGCCGCTCGAGTTGTAGGTGAGGCCTTCCAGAGTGAGACGCTTCTGCAGCGAGAGGTATGCGCCGGCGATCTCGCCGTTCTGCGGGATGCTCGAGCACAAGATCACGTCCTGCGCCGCCACGACTCCGAGCACCGCGTCGCCGTCGTAGAAGCCGTCGCCCGACACCGGATCGGTTCCCGGCGGACGCTTGTTCGCCATGTAGGTGCAGCTCGTCGTCGCGTTCAGAATCGTCGTGTCGGGGATCTCAGCGACCGTGCCGTAGTTCGCTTCGTCGACGCCGGAGAGCGCGCTCGTGTAGACGAACTTGGTCGCCTTGTCGCCCGAGGTGTCCTCGTACTTCACGCTCCCGACGACGTCCACGTTGCCGGTCGTTGCCATCGTCGTCCGGGTCCGGAGCACACCCGACATCTTGGTGCGCCGCGTGACGCCGCCGCCCGAGTAGGCGTTCGAAGTGTGCGTGTCGAAGAAGACCACGCCGTTCTGCGGCACCGGCAGGTTCGCGACCTGGATCCACTTCGAGCTGTCGCCGGCCTTCGTGATGCGGACCGTCATCAAGCCGTTCGTGTTGTAGGTCACCTGGCTGTCGACGTTGCCGTCGACGCACACGCCGCGGCACTGGCCGCTCACCATGTTCAGCTTGATCGTCGGGTTGCCGTCGCCGGATGCCGCGATGCTGCTCGCGCCCGTGACGCCGCCGCCGCCCATCGTCACCGTGTAGGTCGGGTTCGTGGTGACGAGCGACACCGTCGTCGGCGACGAGCCGAGCGCGTGCGCCTTCAACGTGTCGTTCGGATCGCTCGGATTCGACGTGAGCGACGTCGGCAACGGCAGGTAGAGCGGCTGCGCGGCGAAGTTGTTGTCGGGGTGCAGGTACACCGTGCCCGCTTCGCTGGCGCCGGCGGTGTAGGACACGCCCGTCACGGCGAGCAGCCGGTTCGCGTAGTACGGGTTCGGGGTCATGATGTAGAGGTGCTTGTTCGTCTGGATCTCGCCCTCGGCCGGCTTGCCGGGGTTCACCGCGGATCCGCCGAGACCGAGATCGTCCTCGATCACCGCGACGAAGTTGTTGGAGAGAGGAGTCCCGTCGCGCACGTACTGACGGACCACCTTCAACACGCCCGTCTGCACGCCGTCGGGACGCGTGAAGATCGGCTCGAACATCCGCGCTTCGAGCACATACCAGGAATCTGGAAGCGCGGTGTATCCGCCGGAGGGCGCGATTTCGTAGCCGTCGTCGTCGAACGCATCGCTCGGCTTCACGGTGCGCACGCGAACCGCGTGGTTCGTATTCTGCACGTAGCTGATTCCGTCGACGACTTCGGGTTCGACCAGCGCCGCGTTCTCGTTGATGGCAGCCGACTCCGAGGAGTACGTCTCCTCGTTGATCACCGAGTGTGCGCGCTGCAGCGCCGCGTTCACCTTGAACAGGTCGCGCACGCTCGCCGCCTTCAGCTTCGAATCGGCCAGCTCCACGTGGGTGCGCTCGAGAAAGAGCAGCGCGCTGGCAACCGCGAGCAACGTGAACACCACCACCATCGCGAGCGCGGTTCCGCGTTCGCGATCGTGTCGTCGCTTCACATTCATCATCGGGACCTCTCCGTCGCGGGCATTCCGCGCAACAAGATGGAAGTTCATGTCAGTAGTCCTGGCATCGGAAGCCGCGCAGCAGGACGCGCGCGGGCGCGTTCGGCGGCGTCGCCGGGCGCCACGACACCTCGATCATGTAGAGCTCGCGACTGTCGTCGCTGGTCGTGTTCTCGAAGCAGCCCTGTCCGCCGAACTGCTCCATCGCGCTGCCAACCGTCATCGGGGCGTCGCCCGCATCCGGGACGCCGTCGTTGTCGGCGTCCACACCGGACGGGAAGTCGAGCGTCGACATCACGTTGTTCGAGACGGTCACCAGGAAGGTGCCGTCGAAGCCGAGGTTCGTCGGCGTGAACTCGTAGACGTCGCCCGCGAGCGTGTCGATCTTCTGCGCGATCGCCGAGAGACTCGGCGGGTTCGAACCGATGTCGGGGTTCCCCGAGAACACGAGCTGCATCTGCGTGTTGGTTGCGGGCGAGTCAGTCGTCTGGCCGAATTGCAGATTGTTGAACGTCTCGAGGTAGTGCTGCGCGCGCGAGACGACGAGCGTGTTCTCGCGGTACATGCGGTTCGCCGCGATGCCGCTCATCATGCTCGCCGACACGCCCATCGCGGTCGCCGAGAGGACGACGGTCGCGACCGCGATCTCGACCAGCGTCAGACCGCGCTCACGGCGTCGCGACTTGCGGTGCGTCACCATCAGTGTTTCTCCGTGTTCGTCGGGTTCGTGGGGTTGGCGCTGGTCGGCTTCGTCCCCGCCGCCGCGTCCGCAGCCGGCTTCGCGGCCTCGGGCTCGTCGAAGAATCCGTCGGGAAGCGGACCGGAATAGTGGTCGCCGTTCTTCAAGAGATCCCGCATCTGCGCCGGCGTGTCGACCACCACCAACGCGGGACGACTCGAGTCGGACGCATCGATCACCTCGACCGGCGTGATGCCGAGCGCGGTCATCGTGCGGTTGAAGTCCTTCGCCTGACGCGCTTCGGCGTCGTCGAGCACCGACGGCTTGTTGCGCTCGCGCCAGGCGTCGCGGCGGGCCTGCTCCGCTTCTCGCGCCGCGGTCCAGTCGGTCTTGGCCTTCGGCACCTTCACCGGCGCCGGAGCGGGCTCCGCGCCGTCGAACACGAAGTGCAGCACCAGGAGGACGACTGCGGCCCCCGC
>CAZBOK010000264.1:0-6548 GCA_964493525.1 uncultured Phycisphaeraceae bacterium
GGATGCAGGGGCTGCTCGTCCGCATCGCGCGGCACTTGAATTCGGCACTGAACCGAACCGGGCGCGTGCTCGCCGATCGCTTTCACTCGAGGTTGCTCGGCTCGACGCTCGACGTGCGGAACTCGCTGCGGTACGTGCTCGGCAACGCGCGTCGGCATGGCATCCGCTTCAGCGGCCTCGTCGACCCGTACTCGTCCGGTGCGTGGTTCCATCGCTGGTGCGGTGTCGAGCCGATGGCTCGTCCCGCGCCGGTCGCGACGCCGCGCTCGTGGCAGATCCGCGACTCGGGCTGGCTCCACGGTCGGCTCGATCCGTGCGCGATCCCGCGGGGCGCGCGCCGCTCATCGGAGCCGCATCGGAGGACACGGGCGACGCGGTGCGACGCGTCAACCGACCTGGTAACCGTGGGCCGCATGCAGGTGGTCCGCCGCGTCCGCAGCCTCCGATCGGAGCAGTCCGTCCGGGTCGTCCTGGGCCATGCGGTTCAGGAGGATCTCCGCGTCGTCGCCGCCGGCGTGTTCGAGCGCGGTGACGAGCAGCTCGCGCACGCGGGGGTCGGCGTCGTGCGCGAGCGGCGCCAGCACGGCGGCCGTCTCGGGCGGCGGCGCCGCGGCGAGCGGGCGCAGCGCGCCGACCAGCGTTTCGGTGCCGACGGCCTCGCGCCGGGCGAGCGCGGCGCGAACGACCTTGAACGGGTCGCGGCGCGCCCACCGCGCGAACGCGTAGACGAGGAAGACCGTGAGGGCGGCCAGCGCGAAGACGACGATGCGTGCAGTCATGGTGGATCCTCCGAGGGTGCGCCGCGGGCGCGCGACTCGAGCCGCAAACGCACCTTTCGTGCCCGCGCGGCGGCTGAGCTACAATCGCGCGCCCCCTTCGGTGCCCGGAGCGAAACGTGGCGACGACGTCGTTCATGACGATTCGGAGCGCGGTTGTGCTCGCCGCGTCGCTGTCGGCCGCCGTGCTCGCGGGCTGCTCCGATTCGGCGTCCGGCGCAGGTGCAGAATCCGCCACGCCGGCGCGCCCGGCCGAGGCCGCCGCGCCGGAACCGCTCTCGTTCGATCGCGACGTGCGCCCGCTGCTCTCGGATCGCTGCTTCACGTGCCACGGCCCCGACGCGAAGAAGCGCCGCGCCGACCTGCGCCTCGACGACCGCGACGCGGCGATCGCCGTCCGCGACGGGCTCGCGGCGATCGTTCCGGGCGACGCGCTCGCGAGCGAGGTGATCCGGCGCGTCACGTCCGACGATCCGAAGGAGCGCATGCCGCCGCCGTCGTCGGGCAAGCGTCCGGTGAGCGCGGACGAAGCGGCGCGGCTCGAGCGCTGGATCGACGACGGAGCGCGCTTCGAGCCGCACTGGTCGTTCGTCGCGCCGGTGCGCCCGCCGGTGCCGGCGGTCGCGCACGCCGAGTGGCCGAAGAACGCCGTCGACGCGTTCGTGCTCGCCCGCATCGAGAAGGAAGGGATCGCGCCGAACCCCGAGGCCGATCCGGAGACGCTCGTGCGCCGCGCGTTCCTCGACGTCACCGGACTGCCGCCGACTCCCGAGGAGATCGACGCCTACCTCGCGGACGCCGCGCCCGATCGGTTCGAGCGGCTGGTCGATCGCCTGCTGAACGAGGAGCCGTACAAGACGCGCGCCGCGGAGCGCATGGCGACGCCGTGGCTCGACGCGTCGCGCTACGCCGACACCTGCGGCATCCACACGGACGCCGGCCGGCAGATCTGGGAGTGGCGCGACTGGGTGCTGCGCGCGTTCCGCGACGACATGCCGTTCGACCGCTTCCTCACCGAGCAGATCGCGGGCGATCTCCTGCCGGACGCGACGGCCGACCAGAAGATCGCGACCGGCTTCGTGCGCAACCACGTCACCAGCGACGAGGGCGGCGCGATCGCGGAGGAATACCTCGTCGAGTACGCGGTCGAGCGCACGGCCACCGTCGGCTCCGTGTTCCTCGGGCTGACGCTCGGTTGCGCGCGCTGCCACGAGCACAAGTTCGACCCGGTGTCGCAGGAGGAGTTCTATCGCTTCCTGTCGTTCTTCAATTCCATCGAGGAGCCCGGGCTCTACTCGCAGCTCCCGGATTCGAACCGAGCGTTCGAGCCGTTCCTCGTGGTGCCGCGTCCCGAGCAGAAAGCGAAGCAGGACGAGCTGAACGCGCAGTTGGCCGCCGAGCGCGCGGCGCTCGACAGCCCGGCGCCGGAGGAGGATCACGAGCGCGCCGAGTTCGTGGCGAGCGCGGCGGCCGGCATGACGTGGGACGCGCCGCGCGTGATCGCCGCGACGTCGACCGGCGGCGCCACTCTCACCATCGAACCGGATCAATCGGTGCTCGCGTCGGGGACGAACCCCGATCGCGACGAGCACGTCGTGACGATCCGCACCGACGCGACCGACTCGCGCGTGCTCCTGCTCGAAGCGATCCCCGACCCGAGCCTGCCCGAAGGCCGGATCGGCCGCGCGTTCAACGGCAACGCGGTGTTGACCGGCGTCACCGCCGAGGCGGTGTCGGTCGCCGATCCGACCACGCGCCGGACCGTGAGCCTCACGTGGGCGTGGGCCGACCACGAGCAGGACAACGGCGACTTCGCGGTGACGAACACGCTCGACGCGAGCGGCGACGGCTGGGCGGTCGACGCGCACCGGTTCCCCGGCGGCCGCGTCGCGATGTTCCTGGCCGACGCGCCGTTCGGTTTCCCCGGCGGCACCGACGTCGTCGTCAAGCTCTCCTATCTGTCCGGCTACGCGCAGCACGTGCTCGGCCGCGTGCGGCTGCGCGCCGGCCGCATCAGCGAGCCGACGCTCGCGCGGCTGCCGATCGCGTCGTCGTCGTGGCTGCTCGTCGGTCCGTTCGGCGCCGCCGCCAGCAAGACCGCGTTCGCGACCGCGTACGGCCCGGAGGAAGGCGGCGCGATCGACCGCGCCCGCAACTTCGGCAACGGCAACCAGGCGTGGCGCCACGCGCTCGGCGCGTTCGACGGACGCGAGTTCAACGCGCTGCCGGCCGGCGTGAACGCGAGCTACGTGGGCAAGTCGATCTTCGTGCCGACCGCGCGCGACCTCGACGTGTCGCTCGGCAGCGATGACGGATTCCGCCTGTTCGCGGACGGCAAGGAGGTCGCGGGCCGCGAAGTCGACCGCGGTCTCGCGCGCGACCAGGATCGTGCGAAGTTCAGTGTGCCGCACGGACGCCACGCGATCGTGATGAAGATCGTGAACTCCGGCGGCCCGGCCGGCTTCTACTGGAGCGCGAACCGGCCGGCGGACGAGCTCGGCGGCGACCTCGCGCTCGCGCTCGTGCCCGCCGACGCGCGCGGCGGCGAGTTCGAGCATCGGCTCGCCGACGCGTGGAAGATGTCGTTCTCGTCGGCGTACCGCGGTCACCAGGCGCGCGTCGCGGAGATCACCAAGCAGCTCGCGGATCTCGAGTCGACGTTGCCGCGCACGATGGTGATGCAGGAGCTGCCGATGGCGCGCGAGACGTTCGTGCTCGAGCGCGGGCAGTACGACCATCCCGACAAGAACCGCAAGGTCGAGCGCGCGGTGCCGGCGTTCCTCGGCGCGCTGCCGGCGGACGCGCCGAAGAACCGCCTCACGCTCGCGAAGTGGATGACGTCGGCCGAGAACCCGCTGGTCGCGCGCGTCGCGGTGAATCGCCTGTGGGAGTCTTTGTTCGGCGCCGGCCTCGTGCGCACCAGCGAAGACTTCGGGCATCAAGGCGAGTGGCCGAGTCACAAGGAGCTGCTCGACTGGCTCGCGGTCGAGTACCGCGAGTGCGGGTGGGACACGAGGAAGATGCTGCGGCTCCTGCTGACGAGCGCGACCTACCGGCAGAGCGCGCGCGCGCGCCCCGAGATGAAGGAGCGCGATCCGGACGACCGCCTGCTGTCGTGGTTCCCGCGCAAGCGACTGTGGGCCGAGGCGATCCGCGACCAGGCGCTGTACGTCTCCGGCCTGCTCGTGGAGAAACTCGGCGGCCCGTCGGTGAAGCCCTACCAACCGGACGGGCTGTGGCAGGAGGTCGCGATGCCCGCGTCGAACACGCGCTTCTACGTGCGTGGCGAAGGCGACGACCTCTGGCGGCGCTCGCTCTACACCTATTGGAAGCGCGCGTGCCCGCCGCCGTCGATGCTGACGCTCGATGCGCCGACGCGCGAGTTCTGCACCGTGCGGCGGTCCGGCACGAACACTCCGCTGCAGGCGCTCGTGCTGTGGAACGACGAGCAGTTCGTCGAGGCGGCGCGCGTCCTCGCGGCGCGCACGCTCGCGGAGCCCGGCGACGACGCCGCGCACCTCACGCGCATGCATCGACGACTCACCGGCCGCGCGCCCGACGCGCGCGAGCTCGCGGGGCTCACGGACGCGCTCGCGAAGTTCCGCGCGCGATATCGCGAGTCGCCCGCCGACGCGGACGCGCTGCTGAAAGTCGGCATGGCGAAGACGACCGTGACGGACGCGCCGGAGCTCGCGGCGTGGACGCTGATCGCGAGCACGTTGTTCGACCTGGATTCCGCGGTCACGCGCGGCTGATCGAGGACTCTCGAATGGACCCGATCGAACGCCACCTGCTCGGAATGACGCGCCGCCGGTTCTTCGGCAAAGCGGCGCACACGCTCGCGGCCGGCCTCGGCGGCGCCGCGCTCGCGCAGATCCTGCGCGCGAGCGAGTCGGCGCGCCCGTCGATCGGCGGCGAGAACGCCGCGCCGAGCGGCCCGCACTTCGCGCCGAAGGCGAAGCGCGTGATCTACCTGCACATGGAAGGCGCGCCGAGCCAGCTCGACCTCTTCGACTACAAGCCGCAACTGCGCGCGCGGTACGACGAGGACCTGCCCGACTCGATTCGTCAGGGCCAGCGCTTGACCGGCATGACGAGCGGGCAGTCGCGCTTCCCGGTCGCGCCGTCGATCTTCAAGTTCACGCGCTACCGCAACGCGATGGACGGCGCATGGGTGAGCGAGCTGTTCCCGCACACGGGCAAGCACGCGCACGAGATCTGCTTCGTCCATTCGATGCGCACCGAGGCGATCAACCACGAGCCCGGCATCACCTTCTTCCAGACCGGCAACCAGCAGCCCGGGCGCCCGTCGTTCGGCTCGTGGATCAGCTACGGCCTCGGCAGCGTGAACCAGGATCTTCCAGCATTCGTCGTGATGATCACGCAGGGCACGGGGAACATGCAGGCGTTGTCCGCGCGCTTCTGGGGCTCGGGCTTCCTGCCGAGCGAACACCAGGGCTGCAAGCTGCGCGCCGGCGCCGACCCGGTGCTCTACCTGCACGACCCCGCGGGCGTCACGCGCGCCGATCGCCGCGCGATGCTCGACCTCGCGTCGAAGCTCGACGCGGAAGAATCCTCGCGCACGCTCGACCCGGAGATCGACGCCCGCGTCGCTCAGGCGGAGATGGCGTTCCGCATGCAGATGTCGGTGCCCGAGCTCACCGACTTCAAGGACGAGGACGAGGCGACGCTCGCGATGTACGGGCCCGACGTGAACCGCCCGGGCTCGTTCGCGGCGAACTGCCTGCTCGCGCGCCGCCTCGCCGAACGCGGCGTGCGGTTCATCCAGCTCTACATGCGCGGCTGGGACGCCCACAACAACCTGCCGACGGAGATGCGCGCGCAGGCGAACGCGGTCGATCAGCCGCAGGCCGCGCTGCTCGAGGACCTGCGCCGGCGCGGTCTGCTCGACGACACGCTCGTGCTGTGGGGCGGCGAGTTCGGCCGCACGGTCTACAGCCAGGGCACGCTCACGCACGAGAACTACGGCCGCGACCATCACCCGCGCTGCTTCACGTTGTGGCTCGCGGGCGGCGGGATCCAGCCCGGCATCTCGTACGGGAAGACCGACGACTACAGCTACAACATCGTCGAGAACCCGGTCGAGGTGCACGACCTGCACGCGACGATGCTGCACCTGCTCGGGTTCGATCACGAGCGTTTGACGTTCCGCCATCAGGGTCGTGACTTCCGTCTCACCGACGTGTTCGGCAAAGTGGTGCGCCCGCTCCTCGCCTGAGAGCCTGTGAGGAAATCCCCCGTGAGCACCGAGACCGAGCGAGAGGCCCGAGCGCAAGGAGCGAGGAGGAGGCATATGAAGTCAACAGATGGCGACGACGAGCGACGCGGCGATCGGGCCTCGCAGCCGGTCGAATGCCGCGCTGGATTTCTTCACAGGCTCTGAGAGAAACCGCCGCGCGTGACGCCGTTCCTCGACTTCTTCGGCCGCCTGCATCTGCTCGTCCTCCACCTGCCGATCGGCATCCTGGCCGGGATCGCCTGCATCGAAGGGATCGCGTTCTTGACCGGGCGTCCGGCGTCGCGGACCGCGCTGCGCGTCCTCGCGTCGTTCGTCGCGCTGTTCGCCGTGCTGAGCGCCGCGACCGGCCTCGCGCACGCGGAGGACGAGAGCGCCACCTCGACGCTCGAGTGGCACCGCAACCTCGGGATCGCCGTCGCCGGCGCGTGCGTGCTGTACGCGCTCGCGACGTTCGTGCGGCGCAGCGTCGAGGCCGGGCCGCGCGCGATCACGGCCGAGCGCGCGCTGCTCGT
>CAZBOK010000265.1:0-6519 GCA_964493525.1 uncultured Phycisphaeraceae bacterium
CCCGCTCACCGCGCCGGGCGGCGACGCCTTGCTCGGCCGCGTGCTCGACGGGCTCGGCCGACCGCAGGACGGCGGGCCGCCGCTCCACGGAGTGACGCTCGTCCCCGTGAACCGCGACGCGCCCGCGCCGGCCGCGCGCCGGCCGATCAAGGAGCCGCTCGTCACCGGCGTTCGCGCCCTCGACGGATTGCTCACGCTCGGGCGGGGTCAACGCGTCGGGATCTTCGCCGGCGCCGGCGTCGGCAAGAGCACGCTGCTCGGCGCGCTCGCGGCGCGCTCGGAAGCGGACGTCACGGTGATCGGCCTGATCGGCGAGCGCGGTCGCGAGGTCTACGACTTCGTGCGCAATTCCCTCGGGCCGGCGGGCCTCGCGCGCGCGGTGGTCGTCGCCGCGCCGTCCGATTCGCCGCCGCTGATCCGCGCCAAGGCGCCGTTCACCGCGACGGCGATCGCCGAAGGCTTCCGCGATCAGGGCAAGAACGTCCTCCTCGTGATGGATTCGCTGACGCGCTTCGCCGCGGCCGCCCGCGAGATCGGCCTGGCGCTCGGCGAGCCGCCGACCGCGAAGGGGTATCCGCCGTCGCTCTTCAGTCTGCTCCCCAAGCTGGTCGAGCGGCCGGGCGCCTTCAAGAACGGATCGATCACCGCCGTGTACACCGTCCTCGTCGAAGGGGACGACCTCACCGAGCCGCTCGCGGACGCGACGCGATCGCTGCTCGACGGGCACATCGTCCTCGCGCGATCGATCGCCGAGCGGGGCCGCTTCCCGGCGGTCGACGTGCTCGGCAGCGTCAGCCGTCTGATGACGGAGCTCGTGACCCCCGCGCAGTCGAAGGTCGCGCGCCGGCTCCGCAAGCTGATGGCGACGCACCGCGATCACAAGGACCTGATCGACGTGGGCGCCTACAAGCCCGGCGCCGATCCCGACGTCGACGACTCGGTCGCGCGGATCGGCCGCATCGAGGAGTTCCTGTCCCAGGATCTGTCGAGCGCGACGCGCTTCCCGGCGACCCTCGAGTGGATGGAACGCGCCGCGTTCGGCGCCGCGACGGCGGCGAACGCGGTTGCGGGCGGAGGACGCGGATGATCCGATCGAGACGAATCGCGATCGAGCGCTTGCTCGAGCTGCGTCGCAACGACGAGACGACGAAGCGGCGCGCGCTGGGCGCGGCGGTGACGCGACTCGCGGCCGCGGACGCGGCGGCGGTCGCGGCGCGCTGGGCGCTCGAGACGGCGCTCGCGTCGCAGCGCGGCCTGCTCGCCGAGACGGCCTTCGACTCGGCGCGGATGAAGCGCGCGGTCGCCGAGGTTTCCGACCGCGAAGGCGAGTGGCGTCGCTCCTCGCGCGCGCGTTCCGTCGCGGAGGAGACGCGCGATCGCGCGGAGGCGGAGTACCGCGCCGCGCGCGCGAAAGCGGAAGCACTGGCCCGACTCATCCAACGACGCGCCGACGCCGAGCGCGCGGCCGCGGCCCGCCTCGAGCGCCAGGAGCTCGATGCCGTCGCGCTCGCGCGCCACGTGCGCCGCAAGGATCCGACCGGGAACCGCGTGAACGAGATCTTGAACCCTGAGGAAGGACTGAATCCATGAGCGATGCGAAACCGGACGGCGCCGCAGCGGCCGATGCCAAACCCCAGAAGTCGGGCGGCGGGTTGACGCGCGTGTTGATCCTCTTCGCCGGTGCGATCGTGCTGTTCGTGGCCGGACTCGCCGGCACCCTCGGCATGCGCGGCAAGCTGACCGCCGAGTACCTCGGCCCGCTGCTCGGGAAGGCCGCGGCGAAGCCGGAAGGCGAGACCGCGGAGGCCGGTGACGGCGCCGAGAAGGCGGGTGAGCCGCACGGCGAGACGCCGGACCTGAAGAAGCACGCGCCGCCGCCGACGCACTCCGAGCCCGCGCCGACCGGCCAGGTGTTCGGCTCCGTCGCCCTGCCGTCGCCGTTCTCGTCGGAGGAGACCGCCGCACTGTTCCAGGAGCTGCAGCAGAAGCGCGAGGAGCTGCGCGACAAGATCGCCGCCGCGGACCGGACGCAGAAGGATCTCGACCTGGTGCGGCTCGACCTCAGCCGGCGCTGGGACGAGCTGAACCACCGCGAGGAACAGATCGAGGAGCGCGTGAAGAGCCTGATCGCGGAGCGCAGCGAGCTCGATTCGCGCTCGGTCGTGATGAAGGAAGCCGAGCTCTCGAACCTGCAGAAGCTCGCGGGCGACATCGAGAAGATGCCGGCCGAGGCCGCGGCGAAGATCCTCGAGCAGAGTCCGCCGGAGCGCGTCGCGCAGATCCTCACGTTCGTGAAGCCGCGCGAGGCGGGGAAGATCCTCGCGGCGTTGACGCCGGCGTTCGCTTCGCAGGTCAGCGAGAAGTCGTTGAGCATCGTGAAGCCGGCGACTGCCGCCGGCTCGGAGGACCAGTGACATGGCCGAGCCCGAGACGCCGGAAACGAACGCGAAGGCCGCGAGCGGCGGCGGCAAGAAGCGGTTCCTGATCACGGTCATCGGCGCGGTCGCCGTGATCGCGGTGGCCGTCGTCGTCGGCGTGGTCGGGTTCCCCGACGCGGCGCAGACGCACGTCGAGAAGCCGAAGGAGATGCAGTCGACGCTGATCGGCCTCCCGCAGGTCGTGGTGAACGTCGCGGCGAGCAAAGGACTCCACCTGCTGCAGGTGACGGCGACGGTGGAAGTGACCGCGTCGGACGCCACGCTGGCGCAGTCGGAGTTCTCGCGCTCGCTGCCGCGGGTGCAGGACCTGCTGATCCGCCAGTTGTCGATGCTCACGTCCGAAGAGATCGACGGCGCGTCGAACAAGGACTTCATCAAGACGCGCATCAAGGACGAGCTGAACGCGCAGCTGTTCGCGAACGTGGAATACAAGGTGAGCAACGTGTTCTTCACCGAGTTTGTGCTGCAGTGAGACTGCGATGACCGCGAATCCCGAAGCAGAATCGAAGGCGGAACCGCACGTGATCGGCGGGGCGCGCAAGAGCCGCATGCGTCTGCCTGCGGTGCGCGACCGCAACTTCCGTCGTCCACCGCCGCCGTCGCGCATGCAGCAAGGCGAGCTCTCCGCGCTCAGCGCGCGGTGCGGCCAGTGGATCCAGACGTTCTTCTCGAACCGGATGCGGCGCGTGATCCCGGTCGAACCCGAGCCGGTCGAGGCGCTGCCCTACGAGGTCGCCGTCGCGGGCCTCGCGGAGTCCGCGTGGGTCGTCCCGCTCAAGGGACCCGGCGCGAATCGCGCGGTGCTGGTGCTGGATCGCGAAGCACAGGAGTGGTTGATCCTCACCTCGCTGGGCGGGAACGCCGGTCCGGCGCCGGCCGCGGCCGCAGCGCCCGACGCGGAACCTCCGGCCGCCGATGCGGCGCAGGACGCGGATGTTCAGGCCGTTACCGCGGCGACCACGCCGATGGCGTCGATCGGCCCGATCAGCCGGCGCGCGCTGCGTCCGGTGGTCGACGGCCTCCTGCGCGAGCAGGGGTTCGTCAATCTGGCCGGCGCCGAGGCCGGGTTCGTGGTCGACGAGGAGCGCGAGCGCGCCCCGCGCGCGCGGCTCCTGCGCGCTGCCGACAGCGTGACGTCGTTCAACTACGCGATCCACGACGGCGCCAAGACCTTCCACATCGGCTTCCTCTTCATGCACAGCACGGTCGCGCCGCACCTCTCGGCTCCCGAGCGCGAGTCGCGCACCGATCCCGACCCGTCGCTGAAGAAGCGCCTCGAGACGACCGTGCGCGGGCTGTCGACGGAAGTCGCCGTCGTGCTCGGCGGCGCGCGGATCGATCTCTCGGAGTTCCTCCGACTCGAGCGCGGCGACGTGCTCGTGCTCGATCGACGCGTCGGCGAAGCGCTCGAGATCTCGATGGGGGGGCGTGCGCTGTTCCTCGGCCACCCCGGACGTTCACAAGGAAAGCTCGCGGTGCGGGTCTCCGGCCGCGTGGAAGACAAGGAGTCGCGATGAGCGATCAGACGAAGGACACCGCCACCAACCCCGCCGACTCCTCTGCGACCGCCGAGCCGGTCGACGCGAGCGTGGCGACCGCGCCGACGGCGGCGCCCGTGCGCTTTCCGGACGTCCGCCAGGTCGAAGCGACGGGGCCCGAGGCTCCGCTCGACCGCGTGTACGGGCTGAACGTGCCGGTGCAGGTGGAGCTCGGCCGCACGACGCTGAGCGTCGAGGAGATCCTGCGCATGGCGCCCGGCACGGTCGTCGAGCTGGACCGCGCGGCCGACGCGCCCGTCGAGCTCTTCGTCCACGGCAAGTGCGTGGCGAAGGGAGAGATCGTCGTCGTCGACGACTTCTACGGAGTGCGGATCACCGCCGTGTCGTGACGCGCGGCGGCGCGCGTCACTGCGTGTTCGTCCCGCCGCCGAGATCGATGTCGGTCTTGTCGCCGACGACGGTCGCCGACGACGAGAACGTGTCGTTGCCGCTGCCCGCGCGGACGATCAAGTCATCGCCGATCGTGGCGTGATCGACCGAGACCGTGTTGTTGCCGCCGCCGACGCGGATGTCGGCGTCCTTCGCGACCCGGAATCCCGTTGCGAGCTGGACCGAGTCATCGCCGTCCCCTGTGACGACGCGGATGTTGCCCGCCGCGCTGCCGCCGCCGATGAACGAGTTGGTTCCCGCGCCGAGCGCGGCCTTCACCGTGCCGTGGATCACGCCGGCGGACAGGACCACGAGATCGTCGTGACTCCCTCCCGTGATCGAGACATCGCCCTTCGCGAGCACGTTCGTCAGCGCCAGCGTGTTGGTGGACATCGTCGGCGCATCGCCGAACTCGAACTTCGCGTCGCCACGCACGATCAGGTTCACTGCGGAAAACGTGTCGAGACCCGGGCCGCCGCGGTAACGGAGGTTCGAACCGAAGTGCGCGCTCGACGCCGACACGACGTTCGCGCCGTCGCCGAGCTGCAGATCGACCGCGCGCTCGAACTGCGTGGTCGCGATTTGGAAGAAGTCGCCTCCCGATCCGCACGCGAGCTTGAACGTGCTCGAGAACTCGCACGACGAGCACGTGACCGTGTCGCCGCCGTCGCCGGTCGCCAACGAGACCGACCCGATGAACTGGTTCCCCAGGAACGTCGTCACGTCCATCCCGGACGCGGTCTTCGACTTGAAGCGCTTCGCGAAGTCGGAGTTGAACGCCTGGAGCACCGTCGCGCCGTCGGGGTCGGTCACCGACACGTCGTCGCCGAAGCTCGAGCCGCCGAACGCGATGTTGTCGGGGTCGGCGCCGCCGTCCACCTTGGTCGTGCCTTCCACGCGACTCGAGTTGATCGAGAACATGTCGATCCCGGCGCCGAGCGTCGCCTTCACGTCGCCGCGCACCAGCACGGGACCGTCGAAGTCGAGCAGGTCCATCCCCGCAGCGCCCGTGAACTTCACGTCGCCGCGGACCTTCGTCGTGCGCAGCACGAAGCTGAAGGTGCCGCCGCCCGAGTCCGCCACGGCGTCGCCCTTGATCGAGATCACGTCGCCGAGGAACGACAGCGATCCGGTGCCGCCGTGGATGCGGAGGTCGTCGGGCAACGTCGCCTTCTCCACGTGCGCGACGTCGGTGCCGTCGCCGAGCGCGATGTCGATGTCCTTGGTGACGCCGTTCACGAGGACGTCGCTGCCGGAGCCGTTCACCGTTGTCCCCGCGTTCGGATGGATGCGGAACTGCTTCGGGTTCGCGACCATGTCCTGCGACACGACGATGTCGTCGCTCGCGGCGGTGCCGACCAGCTTGAGTGTGCCGCCGTTCACGGTGGCGCTGACGTCGCCGGCGCGCGCGATCGGCGCAGCAAGAACGGGGGCGAGGACGACGAAGGTGGACCAGGTGGGACGCATGCGGTTCTCCGAACGGCGCAGCACCGCTGCGCGCTCGCGAGATGCTACCGGCGCGTCCGTCAGATGTAGTCGAGCAACGACGTGCGGCCGATGCGCGCGGCGACCGCGAGCGCGGCCTGGTACGCCGTCTCGGCGCGCGTCATCTCGATCGTGGTCGCGGCGACGTCGACATCCTCGAGACGCCCGCGGTTGTCCTCGATCGTGATCGAGTTCAGTTCGAGCGCCTCGTCCGCGCGCTGGAACGCGCCGGAGCGAGCGCCGAGCTCGCCGGCCGCGACCAGGATTCCGTCCTGCGAGGAGACGAGCCCGGCGACGCGGCTCTGCACCCGCTCCGCGAGTCCGACCGAGCCGAATCCGGCCGCGCCGCGGATGTCGTCGCGCAGCGCGACCAGCTCGTCGAACACCGACTGCGTGCCGGGGAACACCGCGAGCGACTCTCCTGCGAGCCGCACGTTGCGCGTGTCGAGATGCACCACGCGGCCGTCCTTCGCCGTGATCGTCTGATCGGCGGCGAACGTGATCGCCTGCGCGGCGCCGCCGTCGGCCGCGACCGTTCCGGAGCCCACGACCGTGACCGTCCCGTTGAACCCGGCGGTGAGCGAGCGGACGTCGACGTGCAGGATCCCGCCGTTGCCGTCGTCGAGCACGAGATCCGACTCCGAGCCGGTGAACGGGGTCGATGCACC
>CAZBOK010000266.1:0-6511 GCA_964493525.1 uncultured Phycisphaeraceae bacterium
GCGCTCGCGGCCGACGGACTCGAATCGATCGAGGTCGCGGCGGAGGAGTGATCGGGGACTCATCCCGCGACCCAATCCGTCCAGCCCGCACCGGCGCCCACGAATGCCATGAGAGCCAAGATTTCCAGTAGGCGCGGTTACTCGTTCTGAGTGTGATCGCTACACGCGCGGAGGAACGGCCGAGGGAGAACGGCTCAGGATTCGGGCGTATCCCCCAGTTTTCTGAGCGTGTTTCTTCTGGAGAGCCCGCAGTAGAGCTGTTGTCCCCCAGCGGAAAAAGATGCCGGTCAGAGGAGGCTGGTCGGTGTGGTACCAACGCTCGCGCTGGGTTCTCAACGCATCGAACAGTACTAGCGTGACGCGCATCAATGGGATGGTTGAACTGAAGCCCGCTTTGATCGCGTCCCGTATAAGCGTTCAATCGTTCGCGACTCAATCCTTTCGAAGGGAGAAGAAATGAATCGGAAGTTCTCACGGCGTACTTTGGTCAGTTTGGGCACTGCGTGTCTGGTGTTCGTTCTTAGTCAGCTGGCACTCGCGACTCGCGCACCGATCAAACTCAAGAACTACACGGAAGTCGGCGTGTATGCTGGCATCGAGTACATCGGTCACTTCAACACAGGATTCTTCGTGGGCGTTTGGTACGGACCAGGAGAAAACGTCTCATACGGTTGGGACGATACGAATAAGTGGTACGAAAACGACAGCGATACCCCAACCGACAAGTGGGTGTTTTACGACGATCACACGTGCGAACGTTTTGATGGCGACGGCAACATGACTTTCAGCGGTGGCTGGGTCGGGCCCGACCCGCACTAGGCAGGCTTTCGATCTCGACTTCTGATCCGCGCAAGATGAAACACAGCTCATCGCGAGTCCGCGATTACGCAGAATGAGTGAAAGAGCAACGCTTCCCGTCGCCGTAATCGCTCTTGTCATTGCCGCGATCGCCGGAATTATCGCGACGGCGCTGATCGTGCGATCCACAGAAACAGGTCGCGACGGATCTCGCGCCGAATCGACTCCCGAGTTGTTTGGTCCATCCAGCTCACCGACACCGCAAGCGGATCGCTCCGCCGATGCGTCCGCCGCTTCGAGAATCACCGCGTCGGACGAGCCGGATCGGCCCGCGAACTTCACGATCACTGGGAATGTCGTCTGCTCATTGACGGGCGCTCCATTGCCGGCGGTCGTCACCGTGGGCTTTGTCAGCGCGGTGACCGACTCACGCACCGGCGCGTTCCACGCGAGAGCAACGACCGCCGATCACGCGGCCACGCTGTCGTCTCCGGGCTACGTCGATGCAACGCTCGCGCTCGATCGGGAGCGCCACGACGCAGCGCTGGAACTCGGAACGATCCGGTTGGAGCCGGCGGCCCACGTCACGATTCAGACGCTCGATGCGGACCGTACCCCGATCGCTGCGCGCATCTTCTGCGTCCCGATCACCGTCAATGCTCGGGAGGCGCCGCCGATCTGCATCGGATCCACGGACGACACCGGCGTCCTCACGACAGGGATGGTTCCGCGCGCCCACCTGTTCGCCGTCACCGAAGAGAAGCGATCCTCGTCCGTTTATTGGGGGAGCGAGAAGGGCGAGATGGGCCCGATCCTCCTCACGCTCGAAGGTACTGCGATCGAGCGCCTCGGGGTTCGCGACGAACAAGAGCGTCCGCTTCCGGGCATCGCGCTGACTGTCTTGCGGCTCGGCGTTGCGCCGCGCGAGCGCCTCTCGCTGACGACGAACGATCAGGGACTTTCCCCGGTGCCTCTTTGCGCCGGCGAGTACGTCGTCGAGAGCCTCGACTCGAGTTTCTTGCTGTCGGACGGAGAGCACGCGCGCACCGGAGTTACGGATCGATCTCGGATCAATGCTCTCGAGATCGTGCTCGGCGCAGGATCGGGAACTCATTGGATTCGCGCCGCGTTGCGAAGTCCTTTCGCGGTTCGCCTCGTCGATTCCGATTCCGGAAGGGAACTGACCGAGGTCGAGGGGTGGTTGGAGTCCTACGAGCCGTCCTTCAACGGCTGGACCGGCATCGGCGGGCCCGAGGAGTTGCCGCATACCGCGCGCGGTTCCAGCCTGGCGAAGTTCGATCTGTCGAATCCTCGAGATGTCCCCGAGCTCGCGCTCGCGCTGACGTCGTCGGGCTTCGCGATTGCCCGAGTCGTCAGTCCGGCGAAGAGCGTCGCCGACGCCGGCGGCACGCTGACCGTCGCGACGCGAAAAGGGATCGAGCGCCGCCTGATGTTGCGAGCGTCCGACGGCGGTCCGTATGTCGACTCCGTCGCGGTGGTCGAGAACCGGACGCAGTTCTTTCGCGGCGCCCAGGATTGGCGAGGCGGGAGCACGTCACTCGGAGAAGTCGGCCCGTTTCATTGGAGGGGAGGAGACGTGAGCGTGACGACGCCGTCGCGCGTCATGCTCGCGCTGGTGCCGAGCAATGCACTCAATGCCAGCGAAGTCGTCATGGTGGAGATCGCGCCGCTGGGTCGCGTCGACGTCCGCTTGCCGTCCGGCATCGACCTCGATGTGGCGTGTAGATCGGACTCGGCGACGCTGGTCGAAGGCACGAAAGAGTTCGATCCGCGGAGCGGCAAGCGACTCGTTCGTTTCGAGGGACTCGTCGCCGGCCGCTATGAGTTGGCGCCGCGCGACGTTCTTGCCGAGGTTCGAAGGGGCACGAAGAACGAGTCGATCGTCACGGTGGATCTTGCGGATGGCGAGAAGCGCGAGATCGACGCACCGGACGCATGGCAGGCTCCCGGCCGCATCGAGGGACACGTGACTTTCTCCGGACTCTCGAATCGTGACATCGCGATGGTGCCGGTCTTTTCGGCGAAGCGGTTCTACGTGCAGCGGTCCGGCGCATTGAGCGGTTGGCCGGTGGCGGCGGACGGCTCGTTCGCGATCGGAGCGCTCTCGACGCGACCGCTGGCCGTCGTCGCGTACGTGCTCGATGTAGAAGGTTTCGATATCCCCGCGGCGACGTGCCCGATCGGCGGCGCGTGCTCGATCGAGTGCATGCCGCTCGTCATCGAGAGCGCCATTGGTGCGATCACCGAGAGCACGAGCGGGAAACTGGAGTTCGAGATCCCCGGTGGAGGACCCGTCGGCGGCGCGTTGCCGATCGAACTGCAGGGGGGGGGGCGGACGGCGACGATTGAACGCGTTCCGAAGTCCGCGGTCCGATTGAACGTCTCTCGGCATGGGTCCAATGAGGCGTTGCCGGTGACCTCGGGCGATCACCAAGAGCTTCTGGTGAGAATCGGCGCGTCGACCGGGAAGTGATCGGACCTCGACATCCGGATCAACGCCGCGCCATCGCGCGGGCCCGCACGGGCCCGGTCCCGTGCGCGGGCACGTGCGCGGGAGCGCGGTGGTTGGCGGGCGCGTTCTCGCGAGCGCTCGCGTGCGAAGCGGACGTGTTCGGGCAAGCGCGCGCGCATGCGCTTGCCCATGAACATCAACGAGCCCGTAAGCGCTCGCGAGAACGCGCCCGCCAACATCCACGAACACGAACCCGTGCCCGCGCGCGCGCACGTTCCCCATCAGTTCCTAAGTGCGCAGGGCATGCGCGCCATGCTTCGGCGGCTTCACCCGCTGCGGCAACCCCGCCAACTCCCGCAGCGCACCGCCGACGTATTCCTCGACCATCGCGCTGCGCCACGCGATCGTGAAGTCGGTGTTGTCGAGCGGCGTCGCGATCTTGCGCGCGAGCTTCGCCGCGGCGGCGATGCGCTCCTCCGTCAGCGGCGATCCGACCAGCATGCGCGCCGCGTCATCCGCGTCGAGCGGCGCCGACGCGACCGCGCCGAGGCGGATCGCCGCGCGCTGCACCGCTCCGCCCGCGCCGTCGATCGCGAGCGCGACGCCGACGCCGAGCACCGGGAAGTCGATCGATCCGCGCCGCCGCAGCTTCCAGTAGGTGCTCTGCACTCCGTCGCCCGGCGGGAGGAGCAGCGTCGTCAGGAGCTCGTCGCGGCGCGACGTGAGATAACGGATGCCGTCGTCCGCGTAGAGCTCGCCGAGCGGGATCTCGCGCTCGCCCTGCTTCGACACCAGTCGCACGCGCGCGCCGAGTGCGCACAGGACCGGCGCCGCGTCGGTCGCGGAGATCGCCCAGCAGCGCGGCGAGCCGGGCGCGACCCAGCACGTCGAGCCGGCTTCCTTCATGCAGCACGAGATCGCCTGCCGCCACTCCTCGTTCTGGTTGTAGTAGGTGCAGCGCGTGTCGAGGCAGAGGTTGCCGCCGATCGTGCCGGAGTTGCGGAGCGTGGGAGTGGAGATCGACGCGACGGCGCGCACGAAGCCGGGATGACTCGCGACGAGCGCGCGGTCGGCGCAGATCTCGGCGAGCGTCGTCATCGCGCCGATCGTGACGCCGTCCGCCCCGTGACGGATGCCGCGCAGCTCCGCGGCGCGCGACAGCGCGACCAACGTCTTCGCGTGTTGATGACGCCGCTTCAGGTTCGGGACGAGGTCGGTGCCGCCGGCGAGCAGCCGCGCGTCCGCGCCTTCCGACGCGAGGAGGTCGACGATCTCCGCGGCGCTCTTCGGCGCGCGATAACGGAACGGCGACGCGCGCATCATGAGCGGTTCTCCTTGTCGGACGACTTGTCGGACATCGTGCCCTTGCCGCGCGCGATGCCGAACTTCTCCTCCTGGTTCACCGCGGTGCCGTCGCCTCCCTCCCACGGCGTCGGCACGACGAGCGGCTCGCCGAAATCGACGGTCGGGAACTCGCGCGGCCCGAAGCGCGGCTCGCGCCCGCGCTCCTTCTCCTCGAGCGCCTTCTTCACCATGAACGGCTCGATCGGCACCTGATCGACGCGCACGCCGACGGCGTCGAAGATCGCGTTCGCGATCGCGGGCGGCATCGGCAGGAGCGGGCCCTGGCCGACTTCCTTCGCGCCGAACGGCCCGTTCGGTTCCGGATGCTCGATCAGGTAAGTCGTCACGGGCGGCATGTCGAGGAACGTCGGGCTCTTGTATTCGAGCAGGCTCGGGAAGCGGTGGACCAGCGCGTTCGAGCGCGACTTCGGCAGCCGGCGGAACGACGACGCCTCCATCAGCGCTTCGCCGAGGCCCATGTACACCGAGCCTTCGACCTGCCCGACGACGAGCGTCGGGTTCAGCGCGCGGCCGATGTCGTGCGCCATCCACACGTGGACGACTTCCGTCACGCCGGTGCGCTCGTCGACGTCGACCTCGACGATCGCGGCGCTGTACGAGTAGGCCGGCGACGGCCCGACGCCGGCGCCCTTGTATCGCCCGGGCGAGCGCGGCGGGACGTAGCTGCCCGTGAAGCCGAGCGTCCCGTACTTGCTCTCCGCGGCGATCACCGCGTCCTGCCAGGACATCCCCCGGTCGGGGTTCTCGGTGTCGAACACGCGATGGTCGGCAAACACGAGCCGGTTCTTGGGGATCTCGAGCTTCGCCGCGACGGCGTCCGCGACCTTGTCGCGCGCGCGCTCGGCCGCTTCCTTCGCGGCCCAGCCCATCATCATCGTGACGCGCGAGCTGTAGCTGCCGAGGTCGACCGGCGTGAGGTCGGTGTCGGCGACGCAGAGGCGGATGTCCTGCAGGTCGATGCCGAGCACCTCCGCGACGATCGCGCCGAGCATCGTGTCGGAGCCCTGACCGATCTCGGTCGCGCCGGAGAACGCGGCGACGCCGCCGGAGCGGTCGAGCTTCAACTGCACGCCGGACTGCGGCATGTGGTTCCAGTAGATCGGCAGGCCGGCGCCGCAGAGGTACGCGCCGCACGCGAGGCCGAGCCCGCGGCCGCGCGGGAGCTTGCCGCGCCGCTCGCGCCAACCGCTGCCGGCGACGACCGCTTCGATGCACTTGCCGAGCGAGATCGCGTTCACCTTCAGCCAGTTCGCGGTGACGTGGCCGTCGGGGACGAGCTGCTGCAGGCGCAGATCCGCCGGATCGATGCCGAGGCGATGCGCGATCTTGTCGAGCTGGACTTCCAACCCGAAGCGCGGCTGCGGCGTGCCGTGCCCGCGCTTCGGCCCGCACGGCGGCTTGTTGGTGAACGCGCGGATCGATTCGAACGCGTAGTTCGGGATCGTGTAGGTCACGGTCTGCAGCGCGCCGGTGTAGAAGGTGCTCGCCACGCCGTAGCTGCCGTAAGCGCCGCCGTCGAGCGCTGTCTTCAGGTGCTGCGCGGTGATCGTGCCGTCCTTCTTCACGCCGGTCTTCAAGTGCATCAGCACCGGGTGGCGGCCGCGGTGGCAGTAGAAGACCTCCTCGCGGTTGAGCGTGATCTTCACCGGACGGCCGACGACGAGCGCCATCTTCGCCGCGGCGATCTCGTGGTTGAACGGGTCGCTCTTGCCGCCGAAGCCGCCGCCGTTCGGGCACGCGATCACGCGGATGCGTGCGGCCGGCAGCCCGAGCACCTTCGCGAGCGAGCGGTGCAGGTAGTGCGGCGTCTGCGTCGAGCTGTACACGGTGACGCGCCCGTCGTCCTCGGGGAGCGCGACGGGCGCGTGCTGCTCC
>CAZBOK010000267.1:0-6489 GCA_964493525.1 uncultured Phycisphaeraceae bacterium
CACTCCTCGTGCCGCGCGTTCACGCCCGGGCTCGAGCGCAACATGAGCGACGAGATGATCGTCGCGCTCGCGAAGAAGGGCGGCGTGATCAACATCAACTTCGGCTCGTTCTTCCTCGACGGCCGCATCACGCGGCTCGAGCTCGAGCGCGGCGAGGCGATCAAGGCGGCGGCGCAGGCGCGCGGCATCGCGCCGGATTCGAAGGAGGCGGACGAGTTCGAGGCGGAGTGGAACCAGGCGCACCCGATCCCCGTCGCCGACGTGCACGACGTCGCGGACCACATCGATCACGTCGTGAAGATCGCGGGGATCGACCACGTCGGCTTCGGCTCCGACTTCGACGGCGTGGGTGACACGCTGCCCGTCGGCCTCAAGGACGTGTCGATGTACCCGAACCTGATCGCCGTCCTGCTGCAGCGCGGGTACTCGGACGCGGACATCGAGAAGCTGTGCGGCGGGAACACGCTGCGCGTGCTCGGGGAAGTGGAGAAGGCGGCGCTCCGGAAGTAATCGCGTCCGACCCGACTCACGGACCCGCGGGGTGCGTCACGAACGACCCCTTGATGACCAGCTTCTGCGTCACGCCGGACGACTTCGCGCGCAGCTTCGCCTTGATGCGGCCGTGCACTTCGTTCGCGGCGTCGAGCTTCATCTTGAAGAAGCGGATCACCGCCTTCGCGTTCGGGTCGCCGGTCTTGGTCCGGGCGTGCTCGGTGGCGGACTCCGACAAGTTCGCCGAGTAGCGCCCCGCGTGGTACTTCCAGGTGCCGGAGTCATCGCCGGAGTGGACCGAGCCGTCGGCCATGAAGTCGATGCTCATGCCGCGATCCTCGTGCTTCGACTCGACGAGGTGCCCGTTCTTGAACGTCTTGCGCACGACGTCCGCGGACGCGACGCGGTCGCCGACGATCGGGTCGACGGCTCCGGACGAGGCGAGCGTGATTCCGGCGAGGCCGGTGACGACGGCGAGGACGACGCTGGCGGAGAGCGGGCGGTGCGACATGGGATGCCTTTCGGATCGAGTGGAACGCGGACATCGAAAGGCACGAGGCGCCGGGCGGCCGCCCCCCGGAGAATCCCGAACCCTCGATCGCTACGTTCGCTCCGCCATGAACCCGAAGATCCTGTTCCAGACCTCCGGCCTCCTGATCCTGTCGAACGTGTTCATGACGTTCGCGTGGTACGCGCACCTGAAGGACCTGCGCAGCAAGCCGTGGATCGTCGCGGCGCTCGTGTCGTGGGGGATCGCGCTGGTCGAGTACCTGCTGCAGGTGCCGGCGAACCGGATCGGGTACACCGCGATGTCGCTCTCGCAGTTGAAGATCCTGCAGGAGGTCATCGCGCTCGCGGTCTTCGTGCCGTTCGCGGCCCTCTACATGAAGCAGCCGGTCCGCCTCGACTTCCTGTGGGCGGCGCTGTGCATGTGCGGCGCGGTGTACTTCGTCTTTCGCGAGAAGGCCGGCGCGGCGTGACCGCAGTTCACGGCGTCCCGATGGCTGCGAACTCCATCGGACGCGAGAAGTCCGGCGCGCCGCCGACGTCCCTCTGATCGACGAACAGCAAGTGATTGCCTTCGTGGAGCCCGGTGAAGGTCGCGCGCACGACCGCTCCGGTGCCGCCGCCGCAATCGAGCCCGGTGCGCATCGCGTCGCCGTTCGCCGGACTCGAGAGCCGGATGTTGATCTTCGTGCCGAAGCAGATGGCCTGCCCCTGCACGCACGCTTCGATGCGCCCGTCCAGCGCCGCTCCGCCGCCGCCGGCGAGCAGGAGGAGCACGCGCGGCATCCACATGTTGTGGTCCGGCCCCGAGGTCGTGTTCGGGTTGTTCACTCGCGGCGCGCCCCACACGTGCAGTTCGGGCATCGTGAAGTTCACGTGCCACGTGCCGTCACTGCGGTCCGCGAGGCGCTTGCGATGCTGCGCCAAGCGCTTCAGCGTCTTCGTGCGATATCGCGTGAGCTGCTCCTCGACCTTCGCGTGGAAGCCGTCGACGGCGCCGCCGTCCCCGATCAGCGAGCCCTTCACGTAGAAGAGGATCGACGACGACAGCGCCGCCGAGTCCGCGATCGCGGCGTCGGCCGTCACGTCCGCCGCCTTGGCGACGACGGAGCCGATCCGCGCGCCGAGCGCGTCGGCCGCCGCGGTCAACGCCTCCGGGTTGTTCATCTGTCCGGTCTTGATCGCGTTCTCGACGTCGTCGAGATCCGCGTTCTGCGCCGCGAGCGTCGCGGACACGAACGACTTCAGATCCTTGAGCGCGGCCTTGTGGCTGGCGGCGATCTGCTGCGCGATCGATTCGGCGCGCGCGGTGGCGGCGACGAGCGACAAGAGTGCGATGGCGACGACGCGGCGTGCGTTGGGGAGCATGGTCGGACCTCCGATCGCTCCGTGATCCGGAAGCGCGGTCCGGCGTCCCGCTCGCCGCCGGATTGCCGCACGGATTCGTGCTCGGCGCTGGCAGGATGGCGCCAACCCTTCGCGGAGGCGCCATGACCGGCGGCACCCAGGAAGTCCACAACATCGCGATGTTCGTCGACCTCGAGAACGTGGCGATCGGCGTGCACGACGCGCACTACGAGCGCTTCGACGTGCGCCTGGTTCTGAAGCGCCTGCTCGAGAAGGGCAACGTGGTGGTGAAGAAGGCCTACGCGGACTTCCACCGCCACCTGCAGTACAAGCGCCCGTTCCACGACGAGGCGATCGAGCTGATCGACATCCCCGAGCGCCGCTCGACCGGCAAGAACAGCGCCGACATCAAGATGGTCGTCGACGCGATGGAGCTGTCCTACACCAAGGCGCACATCGACGGCTTCGCGCTGATCTCCGGCGATTCGGACTTCTCGCCGGTGGTCTCGAAGCTGCGCGAGAACAACAAGTTCACGATCGGCGTCGGCGTGAAGAACTCGAGCAGCCCGCTCCTGATCGACAACTGCGACGAGTTCGTGTTCTACGACGACCTCGTGCGCAACGTGAACAAGCGCAAGAAGGCGGCGCCGTCCGCGCCGGGAGTGACGAAGGAGAAGCAGGAGGCGTTCGACCTGCTCACCGAGACGCTGATCGCGCTGCAGCGCGAGAGCCAGGACGTGATGTGGTCGTCGCTCGTGAAGGACACCATGAAGCGCAAGCAGCCGCAGTTCAACGAGGAGTACCACGGCTACTCGTCGTTCTCGAAGCTCCTCGAGGACGCGCAGCGCCACAAGCTGATCAGCCTGCGCCGCGATCCGAAGAGCGGCACCTACGTCGTCGAAGAGCCGCACGACGAGCCGGGGCCGCGCGGCAACTGACCGTGGTCGACGCCGCGGCCGTCGTCCTCTGGCGCGACGCGGGCGCCGGGATCGAGCTGTTCATCGCGCAGCGCTCGCCGAAGCTCCGCTTCCTCGGCGGCTGGTTCGCGTTCCCCGGCGGCGTCGTCGATGACGCCGACCGCGCCGGCAGCGGCGACGACGATCGGACGATGCGCGCGTGCGCGGTCCGCGAGCTGCACGAAGAGCTGGGCATCGCGCTCGATCCGTCCGCGCTCCTGCCGCTCTCGCGGATCGTGACGCCGCCGTTCGCGCCGGTCCGCTACGACACGCGCTTCTTCGTCGCGCGGTTGCCCGAAGGATGCGAGCCGTCCGTCGCGGCGTCGGGCGGCGAGTTGGTCGCGGGGCGGTTCACCTCGCCCGTCGCGGCGCTCGACGAATGGAAGCGCGGCGCGCTGCCGCTCGCGCCGCCGGTCGTGCTGTTGATCGAGTGCTGCGTCGGCCGCGACATCTCGGGGTTCCGCGCTGCCGCCGGCGCGCTCGCGAAGCGTCACGCGGACGGGAAACTGCCCGACATGCGGTTCACGCCCGGCGTGCGCATGATGAGCCTGACGACGCCCACGCTGCCGCCCGCGACGACGACGAACGCGTTCCTGATCGGCACCGATCGGCGCTGGCTGATCGAGCCGTGCCCCGTCGATCGCGGCGAGCAGAACCGCTTGATCGACGCACTCGTCGAGGAACGCGCCGGCGGACGTGAACTCGCGGGGATCCTGCTGACGCACCATCACCCCGACCACGTCGGCGCGGTCGTGCGCGTGCCGCGCGAGCTCGACCTCGCGGTGCGCGCGCATCCGCTGACGCTCGCGCGGATGCCGGAGGGCGCGAAGCGCGGCGCGCCGCTCCACGACGGCGACCGCGTCGAACTCGGCGCCGCACCGGACGGAACGCCCGGCTGGACGCTCACCGCGGTGTGGACGCCGGGCCACGCGATCGGCCACCTCTGCTTCCTCGACAGTCGTTATCGCGCGTTGATCGCCGGCGACATGGTGTCGACCGTGTCGACGATCGTGATCGATCCGCCCGAAGGCCGCATGACGACCTACCTCGCAAGCCTCGCGCGCCTGCAGGACCTCCGCGTCGGCACGATCTACCCCGCGCACGGGCCGCCGGCGCTCGACGGGCCGCGCCTGCTCGATCGTTTCGTCGCGCATCGCGGCGAACGCGAGAAACGCCTCGCCGACGCGATCGCCGCCGACCCGCACGCGCCGCCCGAACGACTCCTCCCGAAGGTCTACGCCGACGTCGACGCGCGCATGCATCCGATCGCGATGCGCTCGCTGCTCGCCGGGATCGAGCGCCTGCATGAGCGAAGCCCGGCCTGATCCGGAGATCGTCGCCGCGATCGTGCGACGCCTGCGCGACGCGGAGAGCGTGCTGTTCATCACCGGCGCGGGGATCTCGGCGGAGTCGGGGCTGCCGACCTATCGCGGCGTCGGCGGCCTCTACTCCGACACCGACACCGAGGACGGTTGCGCGATCGAGGACGCGCTCTCGGGCGAAATGCTGATGGCGAACCCCGCGCTGTGCTGGAAGCACATCGGCCGCATCGAAGCCGCGTGCCGCGGCGCGCGGCCGAACCGCGCGCACGAGATCATCGCGTCGTTCGAACGACGCTTCCCGCGCACCTGGACGCTGACGCAGAACGTCGACGGCTTCCACCGCGCGGCGGGCTCGCGGAACCTGATCGAGATCCACGGCGACGTGCACGGCCTCGTGTGCACCCGCTGCGGCGAGCGCCGCACCGTCGCCGACTACTCGGGGCTCGCGCTGCCGCCGCGCTGCGCGTGCGGCGGCGTCATCCGCCCCGACGTCGTCCTGTTCGGCGAGATGCTCCCGTCGAGCGCGCTCGCGACGCTCGACCGCGAGATGCGCGCGGGCTTCGACGCCGTGTTCTCGATCGGGACCACGAGCGTGTTCCCGTACATCGCGTGGCCGGTGCATCGCGCGCGCGAGAGCGGCGCGCTGTCCGTCGAGATCAACCCCGGCGACACCTCGGTGTCGGGCGTCGTCGAGCATCGCCTGCGCTGCGGCGCCGTCGCCGCGCTCGTCGCCATCGAGCGCGCGCTCGATCACTCGCGGTCGAAGTAGTCGTTCCGCTGCACCGAACGCTTCGCGAGCCACAGCCACGCGCCCGCCGATCCGGCGAGCAACCCGAGGATCACGCCGACGACGGTGAACTCGAACGACATCGGCAGCTCGCGCATGACCGGACCGCGCGGCGCGTCGGAGAGGTCGATCACGTGCGCGAGGAATCCGCCGATCGACGCGCAGACGAGGAGCGGCAGCAGCACGCGGATCGGCGACGCGACCTCCCGTCGCGGTTTCGTCGGGCTCGCGCGGTCGCGGGCCGGCGCGCTCGCCGAGTACGTGGTCGTCACCGGCGCCTCGGGGAACCAGGTGACGTCCGGAAGGCTGCGTCCCGCGCGCATCGCGTCGACCAGCTCGCGGGCGTGCGGCGCGACCTCGACCGGGACGAACAGCGAGAACGACACCGCGCCGGCGGCGCCGCCGAACGGCCCGAGCAGATCCGAGCCGAAGCGACGCACCTCCGTCGCGATCCGCTCCGATCGCAGCACGCCTTCCGCGAAGCGCGCCTCGGGCTCGTTCGAGAAGCTGGCGACCACGACGAGATCGCCGTGCGCGTCGAGCGGGTCGGGCGGCATCGGCGCGAGCGGCGGCGTCGCGCCGAGGCGCAGCACGCCGTCGCACGTCGCGCAGGTCTCGACGAAGTCCTCGTAATCCTCGCGGCAGTCGGGGCAGTGCTTCATCGGACGTCGAACCCCCGCACCGCGGTGCCGTCCGCGCGATCCCACGCCGACACGACGACCTCGTCGACCCGCGCGCGCGGCGGACCGACGCGGCACCATTCGACGAATGCGTCGACGGCGGCGGCAGTCCCCTCCGCGACGGCTTCGACCGAGCGATCGGGGAGGTTCTTCACGTACCCGCCGAGCCCGAGGGCCCGCGCGCGCTCGCAGGCGGACGCGCGATAGAACACGCCCTGCACGCGTCCGCGGATGATCAACCGGACCGACTTGCCCGTGCCGTCGCTCATGGTGCGCATGTAGCCTACTGCCTCGACGAACGCTGCCATGATCCTCACCGTCACTCCGAACCCCTGCCTGCACAAGATCGTCACCTTCCACGGCGAACTCGACGGCCGAATGGTGATTCGACCGGTCGA
>CAZBOK010000268.1:0-6476 GCA_964493525.1 uncultured Phycisphaeraceae bacterium
CTCGACCTCGAGGACGCCGTCGCCGCAACGAAGAAGGCGGAGGCGCGTGCGATCGCCGCTGCGGCGCTGGCGGAAGTGTCGTTCGGTCGGAGCGAGTGCATCGTCCGCATCAACTCGATCGGGAGCGGCCTCGAGAACGATGATCTCCGCGCCATCGGGGCGGGAAGCCGGCTTCCGGATGCCGTGCTGGTGCCGAAGGTCGAGTCCGCCGACGACCTCCGCGTCGTCGCGGACGAGCTCGCGACGATGGAAGACGCGCGCGGCGCGCCGGCGGGCTCGATGCGCCTGATCGCGCTGATTGAGACGGCTCGCGGCGCGGTTCGTCTGGGAGAGATCGCCGCCGCCCATCCGCGTCTCGTCGCGCTCGCGTTTGGCGCCGAGGATCTCGCCGGCGACGTCGGCGCGACGCGCACGAAGTCGGGGCACGAGGTCGCATGGACCCGCGCCGCGCTCGTCGTCCACGCGGCCGCGCATCGGCTGCAGGCACTCGACTCGCCGTTCGTGGACCTGCACGACGTCGAACGGCTCGGCACGGACACCCGCACGGGTCTCGAGCTCGGCTACACCGGGCGCCTCGCCATACACCCGCGCCAGATCGATCCGATCGTCGCGGTGTTCACCCCGACCGCCGAAGAACTCTCCGCCGCGGAGCGGTTGCTCGAGGCGCACGCGCGCCATCAGGCCGACGGTCGCGGCGTGTTCGAGCTCGACGGCAAGATGGTCGACATGCCGATGGTTCGCGCTGCGGAGCGCGTCGTCGTTCGCGCGCGCAGCGCCGGTTTGCGCTAACCCGCCGCTTCGACCTCGACCAGGACGCGGCCGCGCTCCACGACGTCGCCCGGCGCACAGTGGACCGCGCTCACCCGCCCGGCGTGCGGCGCGATGATCCTCGACTCCATCTACATCGCCTCGAGCACGATCAACGTGTCGCCTCGCGCGACGATCGCGCCGGCCTGGACCGCGACGGAGACGACCTGACTGTGCATGGTCGCCGCGAGTTGATCGGGACCGTGACGTCCGCCGCGCCGAGCGGCCGAACGCGGCGGCTCGCCGGCCGCCACTTCGAGATCGCGCGAGCCGTCGACGTGCACGAAGCGTCGATCCGCGTCGCGCGCGACCACGGCTTCGAGCGTGCGGTCGCCGACGACGAACCAGAGCGTGCCGTCGCGGACACCGGATCGCACGACGGTGTGGATCACGCCGTCGATCGACACGTCGACGCCCGCCCCGCGCGCCGCCAGCTCGACGACGACGGTCCGCTCCCCCTCGCGCAGGACGACGCGCATCAGCGCACCCCCGTGCGGAAGCCGTCGCGCGCGCCCCACGGGTCGTGTCGCTCGACCCGATGCCCGCCCGCGGCCGGCTTCGCGGTCGCGTGCCACTCGGCGAGCGCCAGCGCGATGATTTCGTCGGCGGTCGCCGACGGCCGCGCCGCCGCGAAGCCGCCCATGTGCTCGGGGATGAACGCCGTGGTCGCGCCGCCCGCCGCGAACACGGGATGAGCGAGGATGGCGCGGACGTACTCGACGTTCGTCGCGACTCCGAGCACCGCGGTTCTCGCGAGGGCGCTCTGCATGCGGGCGATCGCGGCCGGGCGATCGGCGGCATGGACGATCACCTTCGCGATCAAGCCGTCATAGTGCCGCGAGATCTCGTCGCCGGTCTCGTACCCCGCGTCGACGCGCACCCCCGGCAGGCGCGGCCACGTCGCGCGGTGGATGCGACCGATGCTCGGCGCGAAATCGGCGACCGGATCCTCCGCGTTGACGCGGCACTCGATCGCGTGTCCGCGCCCGCGGATCGCGTCCTGACGCCACGGCAGGTCGGAGCCCTCCGCGACCGCGAGCTGCGCATGGACGAGGTCGATGCCCGTCACGAGCTCCGTGACCGGATGCTCGACCTGCAGCCGCGTGTTCATCTCGAGGAAGAAGAACGATCGATCCGGTGCGACCAGGAACTCGATCGTGCCCGCGTTCCGATACCCGCACGCGCGCGCGGCATCGACGGCCGCCTTCCCCATCCGCTCGCGGAGCGCGTCATCGACGACCGGCGACGGCGACTCCTCGACGATCTTCTGGTACCGGCGCTGGATCGAGCACTCGCGCTCGAGCAGGTGCACGCAGTTGCCGCGCGCATCCGCGATCACCTGGATCTCGACGTGTCGCGCGTTCTCGACGAATCGCTCGAGGAACACGCGCCCGTCGCCGAACGCCTGCTCCGCCTCGCGCCGCGCACCGGCGAGCGCCTCCGCCAGCGCGCCGCGCTCGCGGACGATCCGCATGCCGCGTCCGCCGCCGCCCGCCGACGCCTTCACGAGCAGCGGGAACCCGACGCGGTCCGCTTCCTTCGCGAGCACCGCCGCCGATTCGTCGCCGTTCCCCTCGAAGCCCGGCACGACGGGAACGCCGGCCGCGGCCATCGCGCGCCGGGCCGCGCTCTTGTCGCCCATCAGCCGCATCGCGGCGCCGCCGGGACCGATGAACGCGATGCCGGCCGCCTCGACCGCGTCCGCGAACGTCGCGTTCTGCGAGAGGAATCCGTAGCCGGGGTGAATCGCGTCGCAGCCGGTCGATTTCGCCGCCGCGATGATGACGTCGCCGCGCAGGTAGCTCTCGCCGGGCTTGGCGCCGCCGATCGCGACGACGCGATCGGCCGCCCGCACGTGGCACGCGCCGGCGTCGACGTCGCTCGCGACCGCGACCGATTCGATCCCGCGCTCGGCGAGAGCGCGCGCGACGCGCACGGCGATCTCGCCGCGGTTCGCGATCAACACTCGGCGGAGCGTCCGCCGTCCGGCCGCTTTCGTCATCGCGTCACATCCGGAACACGCCGAACGTCGTGTCCTCGACCGGACGATTGAGCGACGCGGACAGCGCGAGCGCGAGCACGCGGCGCGTCTCCGGCGGAGTGATGATCCCGTCGTCCCACAGCCGCGCGGTCGAATAGTAGGGGTTGCCCTCGGCCTCGTACTTCTCGAGCGTCGGCCGCTTGAACTCGTCCGCCTCCGCCGCCGAGAACGGCGCCTCGCCGAGCCGCTTCTTCTGGTCCTGCTTCACGGTCAACAGCACGCTCGCCGCCTGTTCGCCGCCCATCACGCTGATGCGCGCGTTCGGCCACATGAACAGGAAGCGCGGCGAGTAGGCGCGCCCGCACATGCCGTAGTTCCCCGCGCCGAAGCTGCCGCCGATGATGATCGTGATCTTCGGCACCGCGGCGTTCGCGACCGCGTGCACCATCTTCGCGCCATCCTTCGCGATGCCGCCGCGCTCGTAGTCCTTGCCGACCATGAAGCCGGTGATGTTCTGCAGGAACACGAGCGGGATGCGGCGCTGGCCGCACAGCTCGATGAAGTGCGTCCCCTTCAACGCGCTCTCGCTGAACAGCACGCCGTTGTTCGCGACGATGCCGACCGGGATGCCCTCGACGCGCGCAAACCCGCAGACGAGCGTGGTCCCGTAGTTCGCCTTGAACTCGCGGAACCGGCTGCCGTCGACCACGCGCGCGATCACCTCGCGCACGTCGTAGGTCTCGCGGAAGCTCTTGGGCAGGACGCCGAACAGCTCCTCTGGATCGTGGCGCGGATCCTCCGGCGGTGCGACGTCGAGGTCGACGCGCTTCGTCGTGTTGAGATCCGCGACGATCGCGCGGCACTGCTCGATCGCGTGTTCGTCGTCGAGCGCGTAGTGGTCCGCGACGCCGGACATCCGCGTGTGAACCTCCGCGCCGCCGAGATCCTCCGCTGACACCTCCTCGCCCGTCGCCGCCTTCACGAGCGGCGGTCCGCCGAGGAAGATCGTCCCCGTCTTCTTGACGATGATCGCTTCGTCGCTCATCGCCGGCACGTACGCGCCGCCCGCGGTGCACGAACCCATCACGACGGCGATCTGCGGGATGCCCTGCGCCGACATGCGCGCCTGGTTGAAGAAGATCCGCCCGAAGTGCTCGCGGTCGGGGAACACCTCGGCCTGCAGCGGCAGGAACGCGCCGCCCGAATCGACGAGGTAGATGCACGGCAACCGGTTGTGCTCGGCGACTTCCTGCGCGCGCAGGTGCTTCTTCACCGTGATCGGCAGGTAGCTGCCGCCCTTCACCGTCGCGTCATTCGCGACGATCAGGCACTCGCGCCCCGACACGCGCGCGACGCCGGTCACCACTCCCGCGGCCGGCGCCTCGTCGTCGTACATCCCGATCGACGCGAGCGGCGACAGCTCGAGGAACGGCGAGCCCGGGTCGATCAGCTTGTCGATGCGGTCGCGGACGAAGAGCTTTCCCTGCTCGCGGTGGCGTGCCTGCGCTTTCTCGCCGCCGCCCTGCCGCGCTCGGGCGAGCTTCTCCCGCAATTCGGTCGCGAGCGCCCGGTGGTGCTCGGCATTCGCCTGGAAGCGCGGATCGTCGGTTCGGAGCTGCGATTCGAGGAGGTCCATCGAAGCGGCCGACTCTAGCGGTCGCGCGGGACCGACTCCACGCGATCCTCTTCCGCGATCCACGCGGTCAATCGTCCGCCGTGCACGCACGCGGTGTCGATCCCGCGCACGTGCGGGCGGATCAACAGGCCCTGCCGCGCGAAGTGGCCGAACACCACCGTGCGCGGCCCTCGCCACAGGTCGGCCCAGTTCACGTACGGCCGCTCGGGAGCGGGCCAATCGGGATCCGCCTGCCGGCCGTCCGCGGTCGTGAAGCGCGCGCTCACCGCGAACCGCACGTCGTCGTCGCTGTTCGCCGATCTCCCCGCCGCTTCCGCCGCGCGCCGCTTCGCGGTCAGGCGCGCGCCCAGCGTCTCGAACTCCGTCCACGTCGGCCGGATCGCGGCGTGCACCAGGATCAGGTCGTCCGACACGACGACGAGCGGCCGCGCGTCGAGCCACGCGAGCAGCAGGTCGCGATCGTCCGCCGCGAGCACGTCGCGGAACGTCGCGCGCGGACTCATCGTTTCGCGCCCGGCGGCGGCGTCGAGCAGGTAGAGGTCGTGGTTGCCGAGCACCGATTCGGCGCCGATCGATCGGGCGAGACGCAGCACGCCGGCCGAATCGGGGCCGCGGTTCACGAGGTCGCCGGTGAACGCGAGGCGATCGTTCGCGGGGTCGAACTTCACGAGCGCGAGGAGCCGCTCGAGCGGCTCGCGGCAACCCTGCACGTCGCCGATGAAGATCCGCCGGCCCGACGCCACGGGGTCACGCGCCCGCGAGAGCGCTCCGCGCGGCGCGCACGACTGCGTCGACGGTGAAGCCGAGCTTCTCCATCACGACGTTGCCCGGCGCCGAGGCGCCGAAGCGATCGAGCCCGACGATGCGGCCGCGGTCGCCGACGACGCGCTCCCACCCGAACGTCGCGCCCGCCTCGACCGCGACGCGCGCAGGCACGTCGCGCGGGAGCACCGATTCGCGGTAGTCGGCCTTCTCGGCGAAGAACCGCGCGAACGACGGCAGCGACACGACGCGCGTCGGCACGCCTTCCTTCTCGAGCACGTCCTTCGCGCCGAGCGCGAGGTGCACCTCGGAACCGGTGCCGATCAGGATCACGCGCGGCTTGCCGCCGGCCGCTTCCGCGAGCACGTAGCCGCCGCGCTCGATCCCGCGCGCGGGCGCGAGCTTCGTTCGGTCGAGCGTGTTCAGGTTCTGCCGGCCGAGCACGAGCACGGACGGCCCGTCCTTGCGCAAGAGCGCCGCGCGCCACGCCTCGACCGTCTCGTTCGCATCGCACGGGCGCAGCACGTCGAGGTTCGGCATCACGCGCAACGACATCAACTGCTCGACCGGCTGGTGCGTCGGCCCGTCCTCGCCGAGCGCGATCGAATCGTGCGTGAACACGAAGATCACCGGCAGATGGTTCAACGCCGCCAGGCGGATCGCCGGGCGCTCGTAGTCGCTGAACGCGAAGAACGTCGCGGTGAACGGCCGCACCCCGCCGTGCCACGCCATCCCGTTCGCGATCGCGCCCATCGCGTGCTCGCGCACGCCGAAGTGGATGTTCCGGCCGGCGCCCGTCTTAGCTTCGAACGACGGCTCGCCCTCGATCTTCGTGTTCGTGGAGACCGAGAGGTCGGCGTCGCCGCCGACCAGCGTCGGGACCGACTTCGCGAAGAAGTTCACGGCCTTGCCGCCCGCCTTGCGCGTCGCGACCTTCTCGCCGGCCGCGAACGTCGGCAGATTCGCGTCGAACCCCGCCGGCAACTCGCCCTTCATCGCCGCGTCGAACTCGCGCGCGAGGTCGGGGTGCGCGGCGCGGTACGCCTCGAAGCGCGCGGTCCAGCGCGCGTGCTGCTCGCCGCCGCGCGCCGTCGTCTCGGCGAAGCGCTTCCGCGCCGCGTCGGGCACGAAGAACGACTGCGCCGGATCGAACCCGAGCACCTTCTTGGTCGCCGCGACCTCGTCGGCGCCGAGCGGCGAGCCGTGCGCTTCGGACGTGCCGGCCTTCTTGGGCGAGCCGTAACCGATCGTCGTCTTCACGATGATCAGCGTCGGACGGCCGACGTCCTG
>CAZBOK010000269.1:0-6393 GCA_964493525.1 uncultured Phycisphaeraceae bacterium
CGCAATTCGCTTCGCTCCGTCGTTTCCATCGTCATGATCACGATGCGAACCGGCGCGACCGCGGAGTTCGAGGGTCGGCGCAGCGCCTTCGACGCCACTCCGTCCGCAGGTCGAGCTGTCTCACCGATACGCGAGGAACTCACATGCCGCTGCTTCCCGGATCATTCGCGCGCGTTCGCGTCGCGCTGTTTGCCGCGTGCTGCGTCCTGCCGTCCGGCCTCGCTCCGGCGGCGGAGCGCTGGTTCGTCGCGCCGCTCTCGAGCATCGAGTGGACCGACGGGAAACCGTCGTCGCTCGCGACCGACCCGTGGCGGCTGCAGAACTCGATCTGGAATTCCCCGGCGCTGATCTCGGCAGCTCGGCTCGATGGCGACGGCGAGGCATATCTCGTGTCGGCGACGGACGACGCCGGCGGCGTCGCCGGCGGGCTCAGCATCGTCGCGCGCACGAGCGCGGACGGCGACCTCACCGGACGCGTGATCGGACCGTCCGACGACGGTCGCGCCGCGACCAGCTCGGCGTTCCGCGTGCCCGGAGCGGCGGCGGCGACCGACTCGCAGCTCGCGTTGTTCTTGCGCGGGAAGGCCGAGCACTATGAACGACTCGCATCGGCCGACCTGCCCGGCCGCCCGTGGTTCGCGCACCAAGGGCGCGAGGCACGCGCCGCGATCGCGGCACTCTCCGGCAAGGACGCGCCCCCCGCGGCGGAGCCCACACCGGCGCCGCAGCGCTTCGACGACGAAAATGGACTCGACGCGACGTTCGCGACGTTCTCCGGCGCGCGCGCGCTCGCCGAGAACCTGCAGTGGGATCGCGCGCTGCGCCTCTCGACGCAGCAGGACGGGACGGTCGCGCTCGACACGATCGCCGGCATCACCACGCGCGCGTTCGATTGGAAGCCGCTCGTCAAGGACTTGAAGCCCGAGGTCGATCCGCTCGCGGAACTGATCCCGGACGACCAGTACGTCGTGCTGTGCCCGACCTTCGACGCGTACCTCGGCCTCGCCGACGAGCTCGAGCGCCGCGCGTCGCCGCTCGTCGACCTGTTCTCGGCACGCGCGACCAAAGGGCTGCCGCGCGAGAAGTACGAGCGTCAACTCGGCCTCGGCCTGTCGGCGCTGACGCGCCTGTTCGGCGACCGCTTCGTGAAGAGCGTCGCGATGACCGGCGCCGACGTCGACTTCGAATCCGGCACCGACATCGCGCTGTTGTTCGAGTCGGAGAACCCGGACGGGCTCCTGGCGGTGTTGCGCGCGAAGCTCGAGCTCGCGGCGGCGGGAGCGGCGAAGGACGTCGAGCGCGGCAGCGGGCAGTCGCGGCCGGATCAGCAGCCGGCGGCGAGTTGGACGTCCTTCCGGACGGCCGATCGATCGCTGTGCTCCTATCTCGCGCGCGTCGGATCGACGATCGTCGTCACCAACTCGCAGGCGGAGCTCGACGCGATCGTGCAGGCGGCGAGCGGCGGACGCGGCTCGCTCGCGAAGCTCGACGAGTACCGCTTCTTCCGCGATCGCTACCCGCGCGGCGCCGGCGAGAACGCGCTCGTGCTCCTCTCGGACCCGACGATTCGCCGGTGGTGCTCGCCGAAGTGGCGCATCGGCTCGTCGCGCCGCGCGCGCGCGTGCCAGGAGCTCGCCGAGCTCCACGCGCGCGTCGTCGACCACGGCGCGCTGTCGGAAGCAGACGCGCGAGCGCAGGCGGCGCTCGCCGCGACTTACGGCTCGTTCGATTTCGTCACGCCGGCCGTGGAGCTCGGAATCGATCGCGTCACGCAGGCCGAGGCCGACGCATACGCCCGCTTCCGCAACGCATATCAATCGCGATGGAGCACGTACTTCGACCCGATCGCGCTGCGCATCGCGATCGACGGCACGGCGCTCGACACCGACCTCACGGTGATGCCGCTGATCGCCGGCAGCGAGTTCAAGGAGTTCGCCGACGTCACGAGCGGCGTCGAGCTGAAGGCGGGCGACGGCGACCCGCATCCGGAGTCGATCGCGCACTACGTGCAGGCGATCAACCCGCAGTCGGAGATCTTCAAGACCGGTCAGGGGATGTTCGAGAGCATGACCGGCGAGATCGACGTGAACCCGATCGGGTGGATCGGGAATCACTTCTCCGTGTACTTCGACGACGGCGCGATCTGGGACGAGCTCGCCCAGTCGAAGAAGGACGACTCCGCGTTCGAGCATCTCCTCGAGTCGCGGATGAACGAGATCCCCGTCGCGTTCGAGGTCGGCGTGAAGGACGCGCTCGGGTGCGCGGCGTTCCTCACGTTCCTGCGCACCTACGCGAACGACTCGGCGCCGGGCCTCGTGCGCTTCGAGACCAAGAAGCACGGCGAAGACGCGTACGTCCAGGTCTCGGGCGACTTCGGCGCCGGCACCGACGAGCAGGGGAACCCGGTCGAGCACCACCTCTTCTATTGCGTGACGTCGCGCAAGCTCACGGTGTCGTTGAACGAGGCGTTGATCCTGCGCGCGATCGACCGCAAGAACGCCGCGGCGCCGCCCGCGGCGCCCGGAGCCAAGAGCCTCACGCTCGAGCTGAAGCAGCGCGTGCTCGAGTCCCTCGTCCGGCTGTTCCACGACGACATCCGTCACCAGCGGCAAGCCGCGGCGTGGGGCGCGCTGCCGATCCTGAACGAGTGGAAGCGTTTGTTCCCGAACGAGGATCCCGTCCAGGTGCATCAGCGCCTGTGGGGCGAGACGATCGCGGACCCCTACGGCGGCACGTTCCGTTGGAACGAATCGCTGAAGACGATGGAGTCATCGACCTGCGGCAACCCGCTCGCGCCGCAAGACGACGCGGTCGAGAAGAGCTACACCGAGAGCTTCACGACCGTGCGCTTCGGCCTGACGTTCGAGCACGACGGCCTGCGCGCGCACATGCGGATCGAGAAGTAGCGGACGGCCGGGAGCGGCGCGGATCGGGCCGGCGCGCCCGGGCGCCCGAAAACCTCAAGAACCGCTCGAACTCGGGTCGAACGAGTCGCCAAGATGTGCAGCGTTCGAACGCGCGGCGCGCGTTCGTCTCGCGCTCAAGAGGACTCGCAGCGCATGGGCAACCTGACGCCGGAACTCGAAGCCGCCCGGAAGGAGATCGAGCGCTACGCGCGCTCGTTCGGCCTCGACTTCTTCGAGACGATCTTCGAGCTGCTCGACTCCGACCAGTTGAACGAAGTCGCGGCGTACGGCGGCTTCCCGACCCGCTATCCGCACTGGCGCTTCGGGATGGAGTACGACCAGCTCGCGAAGGGATACAGCTACGGGCTCTCGAAGATCTACGAGCTCGTGATCAACAACGACCCCTGCTACGCCTACTTGATGCGGTCCAACATGCTGGTGGACCAGAAGCTCGTCATGGCGCACGTGTTCGGCCACTGCGACTTCTTCAAGAACAACCTGTGGTTCAGCAAGACCGACCGCAAGATGATGGACCACATGGCGAATCACGCGACGGTGATTCGCCGCTGGGTCGACCGCGTCGGGCTCGAAGAGGTCGAGCGCTTCCTCGACTGCTGCCTCTCGCTCGACAACCTCATCGATCCGCACTCGATGTTCATCCAGCGCAAGGTGAAGTCGATCGCGTCCGAGGATCAGGACGAGAAGCCGCCGGCCGTGAAGCTGAAGTCGAACCGGCCGTACATGGACACCTTCATCAACCCGAAGGAGTTCGTCGACCGCGAGAAGTCGCGCATCCAGAAGGAGGTCGAGAGCGACGCGCGCTTCCCGCCGGTGCCGGTGCGCGACGTGTTGAAGTTCCTGCTCGATCACGCGCCGCTCAAGCGCTGGCAGCAGGAGGTGCTCGAGATCGCGCGCGTCGAGGCGTATTACTTCGCGCCGCAGGCAATGACCAAGATCATGAACGAGGGCTGGGCGTCGTACTGGCACTCGACGATGATGACCCAGCGGATCCTGAAGTCGTCGGAGGTGGTCGACTACGCCGACCACCACAGCGGCACGCTCGCGACGCGGCCCGGCAAGATGAACCCGTACAAGCTCGGCATCGAGCTGTTCCGCGACATCGAGGACCGCTGGAACCGCGGCAAGTTCGGCGCCGAGTTCGACGCGTGCGACGACTTCGAGACCAAGCGCCGCTGGGATCGCCGCGCGGGACTCGGCCGCTCGAAGATCTTCGAGGTGCGGCGCACCCACAATGACGTGACGTTCCTCGACACGTTCCTGAACGAGGAGTTCTGCGAGGCGCAGAAGCTGTTCGTGTATGGCGTCAATCGCCGCACCGGGCAGCCCGAGATCCTCGATCGCGATTGGCGGAAGGTGAAGGATCAGCTCCTGTTCGCGCTCACGAACTGGGGCCAGCCGTTCGTGTACGTCGTCGACGGCAACTGGAAGAACCGCGGCGAGCTGTACCTCGTGCACAAGTGGGGCGGCATCGACCTGCAGCTCGACTATGCGCACGAGACGCTGAAGAACCTGCGCTACGTGTGGGGCCGGCCGGTGCACCTCGAGAGCCAGATCGAAAGCAAGGGGATGCTCTTCACCTGCGCGGGGCAGGACGGCGACGTCACGTCGCAGGAGATCACGCCATCCGAGACGGCGACCGCCGTCGGCAAGGCCGACTGATCGATGCTCCCGCTGCGCGACGATCAACGACCGGCGCGCGCGCCGATCGTCACGCTCGTCGTGATCTCCGCGTGCGTCGCGGTGTTCGTGCGGGCGGGAAGCGTCGGGCTCGAGGAGCTGTCGAGCACCTACGGACTCGTGCCGGCGGACGCGATCGATCGGTTCGACCGCCTGCGCGACGCGTTCCCGCACGTGCAGTTGCGCGAGGTCTGGCGCCTGCTCGCCCCGTTCCTATCGTCGCTCTTCCTGCACCAGGACCTGATGCACCTCGCGGGAAACCTGTGGTTCCTGTGGGTGTTCGGTCCGGCCGTCGAAGGCCGATTCGGGAGCGCCGTGTTCGGGCTGTTCTACTTCCTGTGCGGCATCGCTGCGGGTTGCCTGCACGCATGGATGACGAGCGGTGAGACCGTCCCGCGCCCCGGCCCGTTCGGTCTCGCGGTCTCGGTGCCGATCGACACGCTGCCGACGATCGGCGCGTCCGGCGCGATCGCCGGCGTGCTCGGCGCCTACTTCATCCTGTTCCCGCGCGCGCGTGTGGCGACGTTCTTCCCGCCGTTCTTCCTGTTCGTCGTGCCCGCGGTCGTGTTCCTCGGGCTGTGGTTCGTCGGGCAGTACCTCGCGGTGAACGCGATCGCGATGCGCGTGACCGGCGTCGCGTACGGCGCGCACGTCGGCGGTTTCATCGCGGGGATGCTGCTCGCCGTGACCGCGATGGTGGCGCGCCCGCGCGAGTTCGTGCGATGAGCGCGAACGCTCCCGCCGTCGAGCGCGCGCGGCTCTTCGCGCGGATGTTCGGGCCGCCGCTGCAGGTCGTGAAGGGCACGCCCGGCGGCGCGCCGCCGATCGACGTGTCGATCCACGGGCCCGGCTTCGCCGACCGCGAGTTCTACACGCTGATCACGAGCGGGATGAGCGACCGGCGCATGACCGTGCCGAAGGACGAGCGCTATGCCGCGCGGCGCGTCGAGCTCGCGATGTACGTCGATCAGCCCGGGCCCACGGTCATTGCGCTCTTGCAGACGCTCGCGCGTCTGCCGCACGATCAGAACCTCTGGATCGCGCACGGCCACACGCTGCCGAACGGCGATCCGCCCGCGGCGTTGTTCCCCAAGTCGACCCTCTGCGCGATCCTCATGCTCCTCACGAACGTCGCGCCCGAGAGCGGCATGAGCACGCTGCTCGAAATCGACGGCGACGCCGTGAGCGTGCTGATGCCCGTGCCCCTCACCGCGGCCGAGTGCACGCTCGCGCTCGAGCAGGGGCTCGACGCGTTGCTCGCGGTGATGAACGAGAAGCGGTTCTCGTTCGTGCTGGATCCGGGGCGGGCGTCGCTCGTGTGACGTGGGGGGGCGGGACGGTAAGGTCTCGCGCCGATGTTCTCCGAGATCGATCTCGTCGTGTTCGACATGGACGGCGTGCTCGCCGACACCGAGCCGTTGCATCTACAGGCGACAAACGTCGTGCTCGGTCGGGAAGGCGCGCGGCTGACGGAGGAGGAGAATCAGCGGTTCCTGGGGACCGGCGATCGCGAGTACTTCGCCGCGTTGAAGGAGCGCTTCGGCCTGGCGAAGGCGCCCGAGGAGTACGTGCGCGACAAGACGCGCGAGCTGCTGCCGATCCTCGCGAGAGGTTTGGTGCCGAACCCGGGAGTGTGCGAACTGTTGTTGAAGTTGAAGGTGAACGACGTGCCCGCGGTGGTGGCGAGTTCGTCCGTGCCCGAGGTGATCGCGACGGTGGTGGGGGCGCTGGGATTGGGGAGGTCGTTTCGGAGGACGTTCTCGGGGACGGAGGTCGCAAGGCCGAAGCC
>CAZBOK010000270.1:0-6392 GCA_964493525.1 uncultured Phycisphaeraceae bacterium
AGTAAGTCTCCAACGGCCGTTTAGGCCGAAGACTTGCCGGCGAGTCCTTGCCTGAAACGATGGCCGCCGTTTGCTTGCTGCCGTAGAGTGGGCTCTTGTTTCTCGGGACGCGCGTCAGGCTCGACCGCCGGGTCGATCAGGATGCCGGCACGGTGCCGTTCGTCTGCATGTTGACGCTCGATCTCGACGGCGGGGCGCACCTCGCACTCATCGGGTTCCCGGATGCCGCCGGCCGCTGGCGCGCGAAGCACCACGCGATCCGCGCGAACTTCCGCCGCGGGTTCGAACAGTCGATCGAGTTCGTGTCGATGAAGCCGGCCTCGGTGAAGACGATTGAGTTGCCGCGCATCCTCACCGACGGCCCTTTCGCGATCGGGTCGTTCAAGGCCGACTACAAGGCGAACTTCGGAATGGGCCGACAGCACTTCAAGCTCGACGGGTATGTCGCGTCGGTGACGCCGTAGCCGATCGCGCGGCGAGCGCCCGGTAGACTCCGCCCTCCGCGGGGACGCTCCTGCGCGCCGAGCCGGCGCGCCGCCCGATCCCACGCATTCGGGATGCTCGCATGCTGACGCGTTCGTTCGTTTCGCGCCGGATCGTTGTCGGATCGTTGCTCGCCGCTCTCGCCGTGCTGCTGCCGCGTTCGAACGGCGGCGGGGGAAGCACCGAGGTGTTCCCGATCTCGAGCACGCTCGTGTCGCACTCCGGGGGGATGGACTCCACGAGCGCGGTCGGTGGCGTGTTGTCGCTGCACATCGGTTCGGCGGCGAAAGAGGCGGCGAGCCTCGATCTGGGCCTGGTCACCGGTGCGGACGGATTCTGGAAGACCAAGGCGCCCGAAGTCATCACAGCGGACTTCACCGAGGGTTTCGAAGCCGCGCTCGAGGCGCTCACCGGTCATCCTGCGAAGTGCAAGCTCATGAAGATGCCGGAGATCGTGTCGAGCAGCGAAGCGCTGATGGGGTCGATCCGGTCGGAGTACAAGGCGATCGCGAGCGGGGAAAAGGTGAAGGTGAAACTGCGCGGGTTCTTCGTCTCCTTGAACTGACCGATCGCCCCCGCGCGCGCTCCTCGTCTTCTTCGCCCCCCGTTCCCCGATGCCCCGCCGCGGGTCCCTCGCGGGCTCCGCGCAGAACGGACAGAGACTCGCGACGCTCTTCCGATTGAAGCGACGCCCACGATCTCCGGAAAAGGCTTGCCGGCGGCGCTCGCGTCGTGAGCGGCGGGTTCATCGATGACCACGTCATGCTTCGGGTCGAAACGGAGACGTGTGTCCGCCGTTCGTCTCCAGCTTCCGCGACGACGACGGCAGCGTGCGATCGAAGGCGCATCGTCCAAGCCACTTGCTCGATCACGCACCACAAGTGGCGGCTGTCGATGTTGCCGAAGGCGCCGGGGGAGACGACGGGAGCGAGGAACAACCGGTGGGAGTCCGTCGACGACCTCGATCACTCGAGGAATCGATCGCGGCGCCGTGCTCGGTCACCGCGACGATGATGGCGTGAACTAGCCATCGTCGCATTGCTGGTTCGCCGGTGCGATCGCCGGGCCTGGGAGCAACCGGGCTCGGAGCGACCGCGATGCGAATGACGCCGTTCGTCGGAATCCTCTGCGTCGCCGCCGGGCTCGCGACGATGGCGTGGAAGCTCCGCGTCGCGCGCTTACGCGCTGCGACCGTGGCGACGGCTCCCACGCCGCCGTCCGCGCCGTCCGCGCCGGACGTCCGCGAGCTCGACGCGACATCCCTCTCGAACGACTTGCCGGCGCGCGGTCAGTGGCGCGGGAAGCCCGCGGTCGTCGACATCAACGGGGACGGCTTCCTCGATCTCGTCGCGTCGATCCGTCGAATCGACCACGACCGCCCCGGCGACGGTTTGAACGTGTGGCTCGGGGACGGGCGCGGAAACTGGCACCTCGACGCCACCGGAATCCGACGCGATCTCGGCTACGGCGGCGCGGCGGTGCTCGACGTGAACCACGACGGGCATCCCGACATCGCGTTCTCCGGACACGATGTTCCGCCGCAGGTCTTCCTCGGCGACGGCAAGGGCGCGTTCCCCGCCGTTGCGCCCGACCTCGGCCTGAAAGCGATGTGCTCCGACGTCGCGCTGGGCGACGTCGACGGCGACGGCAACGTCGATGTGCTCGCGCTTGGCTTCTGGCCGAGCGACGGCGGCCTGTGGTTCTTCCGCGGCGACGGCAAGGGCGCGTTCGCGCGCACCGATGAACTGATCGGCGGCCGGCACTTCGGGAATCAGATCGACGTCGCGGACCTCGAAGGAGACGGTCGAATCTCGGTGCTCGCCGCCGTCGATCGCGGCCCGACGCTGTGGCGCTACGACCGCGCGAAGTCGACCTTCGAGGAGCAGATTCTCGCCGCGCGTCCGTCCGACGTCGGAGGCACCGACCTCGCGGTGCGAGCGGTCGACCTCGACGGCGACGGCAAGCTCGAGATCGTCGCCGCCGGCATGGCCTACCCGGGTCATCCGCCGCTCCGCGCGTTCTGCGCGGACGGCTCGAATTGGCGCGAGGTCACCGCCGGATTCCCGACCGACGAAGCATTCTTCGACGTCGACGTCGCCGAGCTGAACGGCGCTCCGCCGATGGAGATCGTCGCCGCCGGCAAGCGCGGCGTGCAAGTCTTCGAGGTGCGCCCCGGACCGGTATTCCGGAGCTTGGGACGCATTCGCGACACCGCGGGCGTGTTCGCGATCGCGACCGGCGATGTCGACCAGGACGAGCGCGACGAGATCCTGTTGGTCGGCGCGATGGGACTGAAGGTGTTGAAGCTCGACCGATCGCTCGCAGGAGGGACCCAATGAATCTCCGCTCCGTGTTCTCCCCGTCGACGTTGTTCGTCGCGTTCGTCGCGTGCGGGGGCGCCGTCTACTGCGCATGGCGGTTCGCACCGGTTCCCGCGATCACGACCGCGGCGCCGATCGACGCCTCCGCATCCTCCGCTCGGCTGACGGCGCGCATCGCCGAGTACGTGGCGCTGCGCAAGGCAGACGATTCCGTGGCGTTGTACTCGCTCGTCGATCCGATCGAGCGCAAAGGCGTCGACCTCGCGACGTTTCTCGGCGTGTACGGACACGGCGTGTTGCGAGTGGAGCGGCTCGAGCCGCTGGCGGTGACCGTCGACGACGCGGGGCGGGTCGCGCACGCCGAGCTCGATCTCGACGCGGAGATCGTCCCGTCGAAGCTCCCCGACGAGTTCCGCCGCGCGTTCCGCATGCCGGACGATCCGAAGCAACTGCGACAGCATTCGAAGCTTGGGCTCGACTGGGTGCTGCGGGATCGGGAGTGGTTCTTCCGACTCGACCCGCAGGTGGAAGCGCAGCGACAAGCCGCACGATTCCAGACCGCCGCGAACGGGCGCTGAGCCCGGCCGCAGCCAAAGAACGCGATCGGCGCACCGCACGATCGCATCCCTCGGAATCAACGCCGAGGGGATCGACGAAGTTTCGTCCCGGGGTCGCGGTGCGAGCCCGGTGGTTCGTCTTCGAAAACACAGAGAAGGAAGAATCCTCCATGAGTACCTCGCGAAACATTTCGCTCTTCGTGCTCGCTTGCGTGGTCGCGGCTCCCGCCGCTCTCGCAGGCGGTCGGAATCCGGGCAGCGTCCTGGTGTTCCCGGTCCAGCGTTCGGGAGTGAGCCCGACGGAAACCGGCAACAGCGCGTTCTTCACGATCATCAACGTGACGAACATCAACACCACGCCGCAGAACCCGTCGAGCTTCGGCGGCAGCACGGGCGTGCACTACCAGTACGCCAACACGATCAACAACCCGGCGGATATCCAGCAGCCGCTCGGTTGCATCGTGTTCGATCGCCACGAGTTCCTGACACCCGCCGACACGCTGTCCGTGTTGACGACGTGCCACAACGCGGCGTTCGCTCCGGGCCAGGCCGGCTACCTGGTCGTCTCGGCCGAGAATCCGAGCGCGTTCAACACGCCGTGGTCGCACAACTTCCTGATCGGCTCCGAGCTCGTCGTCAACGCGTCCGGCGGGATCTACTCGCTGAACGCTCTGCCGTTCGAGGCGGTCCCCGCGCAGGGCGCGAACACGGACGTCAACCTGAACGGTCGGCTCGACTTCGACGGCGCGGAGTACGAAGGCACGCCGGAGACCCTCTACATCGACTCGTTCATCGCTCTCGCCGGCTCGCAGCTCGCGTTGATCAACCTGACGGGCGGCCCGAGCGCGCTCGCCACGGCGCAGATCGACATCTGGAACGACAACGAGTTCGCACTGTCGACGACGAAGGTGTTCAAGTGCTGGTTCGACGTGCAGCTGACGTCGATCAGCCCGCTGTTCAGCTCGGCGTTCCTCAGCAACAACACGCCGGACGACCCGCGTGAGCTCGATCTCGACTGCAACGGCATCAACGACGTCGAGACGGGTTGGGCGCGCATCGAGGGAATCGTGGCGCAGACGCCGTTCGGCGCGGCTCGTCCGAATCCGGCCTTCCTCGGCTCGATCACGTCCGGTCCGGCCACCGCGATCAACGGCGGCCACCTGCTGTGGGAAAGCAAAGCGAAGCAGTTGAACGGCTCGTTCATGGAGCCTTGATCAGACGCGTTGCCGAGGCAACGGGATCTCACGGAGGGCGGGGCGACGCTCCGCCCTCCGTATCTCTCGAATCGCTCGCTGGAAAACGTTCGATCGCAACAGGAGGAGAGGATCGGATGCGTCGACGAGGCCTTCACGGATCGATCAGCAGCGTGGCGTCGGCGCTTTGGATCTGGGTGACGCTTGCCGCGGGAGTCGCCGCAGCCGGCGAGCTCGGGAAAACGGAACGACCGCTCGCGATCGTGGATGCGACGCACGCGCTCCGCATCGCCGAGTATGCGGCGACGGCTCGGACGGACGCGCCCGGAACCTTTCAGGCGCCGAACCGCGCGCAGGGATTCCGGACTTCCTTCTCCACGTCGTCGGTGACGCTCGAGCCCCGCGACCTGCGTCGCGCGCATTGGAGACTCGAGATCGCGCCGCTGTCGATCGCGCGTGGCGCCGCGCGCGAACCGCTCCTCGCGTCGCCGCCGCGGGCAGGAGCGCGCGTCGATTACGCGCGCGGCCCTCTCGCCGAGTGGTATCGCAACGGGCCGGAGGGGCTCGAACTCGGATGCGATCTCGCTGCGCCGTTCGCGCGCGTCGCCGATGCGTCGTCAGCGCCGCTCACCATCACGTGGGCCGTGTCCGGCACGCTCGAGCCGATCGTCTCCGCGTCCGGATCCCGTGTCGACTTCGAGGACCGCGATGGCGCACGGATCGTTGCGCTCGATTCGCTGCACGCCATCGATGCGGCGGGGCGAGAGCTTGCGGTGCGCTTTGAGTCCGCACGCGACCGACTCGCGATCGTCGTGGAGGATCGCGTGGCGGTCTACCCGATCGTTGTCGACCCGACGTTCACCGGCCCCGGTTGGAACGTGTCCGGCGACCAGGACAACTCTGCGACCGGGCTCTCCGTGTGCACAGCGGGCGACGTGAACGGCGACGGTTTCGGGGATCTGATCATCGGCGCGCCGTTGTTCGACTCCGGCGAGGTCGACGAGGGGAAGGCGTTCGTGTTCCTCGGCGGACCAACCGGTCTCGCGGCGAACCCCGCGGCCACGTTCGAAGGCAATCAGGTGGAGGCGTTCTTCGCGCACTCCGTGTCGACGGCGGGCGATGTGAACGGCGATGGATTCTCCGACGTCGTGATCGGCGCGCCCGGACTCGACGCGGCGCAGAAGGACGCCGGAGCGGCGCTCGTGATCCTCGGCGGCGCCGCGGGGATTGCCGCGGCGCCCCAGCGCGTGGTGACGCAAGGCGGAACGGGCGTCGGGATCGGGGCGAGCGTCGCATGCGCGGGCGATGTGGACGGCGACGGGTTCTCCGACGTGTTGATCGGCGCCGATCGCTGGCAGGACCACACCGGCGGCGCGTTCCTGTTCCGTGGCTCGGTTGCGGGAATCGGTGCGACCGCGGCGTGGAGTGCGGTCGGCAGCGACATCGACGGTGGATTTGGCGCCGCGGTCGCTACCGCGGGCGACGTCGACGGTGATGGGTTCGCGGACGTCTTGGTCGGCGCGCCGTCCGAGGACGGCGCGGCGGTCGACGCCGGTCGCGCGCGGCTGTATCGCGGCTCGCCCGGTGGATGCAGCGCGATCGCGAACTGGAGCATCGCCGGATCGCAAGTCGGCGAACGGCTCGGCGGTGCGCTGGCGACGGCGGGCGACGTGGACGGCGACGGTTACTCCGACGTCGTGATCGGCGCGCGCAATTTCACGGCGACCGCGAGCGGCGAGGGCCGCGTGCTGGTGTTCCACGGCAGCGGGACCGGGCTGGAAGCCGTCGCGCGGTTCACCGCGAACGGCGGGCAGCTCGGCGCGTCGCTCGGTGCGTCG
>CAZBOK010000271.1:0-6377 GCA_964493525.1 uncultured Phycisphaeraceae bacterium
GTGCACGCTCGCGTCGAACGGATAGGCCCACCTGCCGCAACGGCACTTCCAATTCCGTCAACCGTTGCGACAGCGACCACGCGTTCGCCGGCCAGCCCTTTCTTCCCGCGCCCTTCTTGCCGCCGCCGAGCCGCTCCAACAACTCCTTCGCCATCCCCTTCCACGACCCGCCGCTCTTCTTCACCAACGCGCCGATCGCCTCGACCAACTCATCCCCCTCGACCACGACCTCCGCCTGACGCTCCGCGTTTCTCTCCAGCACGCCCTCGAACTCCCGCACGCTCCGTCCCAGCGCGACGGACACGGCCGCACCCCATCTCGCGAAGTCGGCCATCCTCGGGCTCCGCGCGAGCTTCACCTTCGGCTCGACCTTCATCGCTTTCGACAACGTCGCGAGCATCCCGGCGAAGATCCGGGGCCTCGCCTTCTCCCACGCCGCCTTCAAGTGCGCCTCGGGCTTGCGCTTCTCGGGCGCGATCGCGGCGAGCTCGACGAGCACCAGACGATCGAGCAGGTCCGGCTGCGCGGCGGGCACATTCACTCCCGTGAGCAGCATCGGTCTGCGGAACGAGAACAGCACGTCGTCGTCGTTCGAATACAGCTCGCGCTTGGAGAACCCGCCGCCGGTCACGGCGCGGCACAGGAAGTCGGCCTGCCGCTGGCTCAACTTGCTGAGGTTGTCGAACAACGGCACGGCGTGATGATCGAGCACCTGCGCCAACTCGGCCTCGCTCTGGCCGAGATCGAGCGACTCGACGCTGCTCGGATCGAGCAGGCTCCGCAGCATCCGCGCCTGCGTCGTCTTCGCGCTGCCTTGCGGGCCGTGCAGACAGAGCGCGGGACACGGCACGTGGGGGAGCATCGCCGCGACGAGCCACGCGGACACGAGCAACGCATCGTCCTCGCGCGCGACGTTCAGGAACGGACGCAGCTCCGCGAGCGCGCCCGAACCGCACCGGCTTGCGGGCGCCGGCAGCGCGAGCTGATGACTGAACCTGCGGAACAGCACGGGCGGCGACGCGACCACCGCGAACCCGCGCGGCGTCACGCGCACCGCGCCGGTCGCGCTCGCGCCGCCGGCGCCATCCGCATCTGCCGCGTCGCCGCCGAGATCGACCCACACCTCGGGCGGCGCGCCCGCGAAGCGCAGCGGAACCGCGCGCACCTTCCCCTCGAACGTCGCGCGCGCCGCGAGCACCTCGACCGCCGCGCCGATCGGGCCGTCGCTCGCGCCGATCCGCGTCTCGCGATACAGCTCGTGCCGCAGCCACTGCCGGAAGTCGCGGCCGCGGATGCGCACCGCGCGGTGCCCGGCGCCGTTTCCTGCGGCGCCGTTCGCCGCGCCGTTGGCGAGCGGCAACACCGCGTACGGCTCCTTCTTCTCGTCGTGGAACAGCTCGACGCGCGCGCCGATCGCGATCAACGCGTCGACGGCGCGCTCGGGTAGCGCTCCGCTGGCGCGCTTCCCTTCGAGGCGCGGTGCATCGATGCGGACATTCGCGCCGCGCGAGCGCAGGAACGCCGCGAGCGCGCCGACCGCCGCGCGAGCGTGCCGCCGCGCCGAGCGCGTCGACTCGAGCGCGACGTGCACCTCGCGGCCCGCGAGCTTCACCGCGTCCCACTCCGGGAGCGGCGCGCCGCCGCGCTCGCGCCATCCGCACGGGCCGTCGATCGCGATCGCGCACGACCCGCGCGTGGCGAGTGCGTCGGCCGCGAGCGGCGCATCGACGACGTGGAGCGGCGCCGTCGCATCCTTCAACGCGGTGCGGCAGCGCGGCGGCACGTCGAGCGCGCGCCGCGATCCGCGCGGCGTCTCGAGTTCGATCGGCATGCCGAAGCGAACGCGCGGCAGATCGGGACGCACGCGCACGAGCGCGACGCGGCCGGTCGGGCCACGCACCGGGAGGACGAGCGCGGGCGCGCGACGCTGCGACGGCGCGAGTCGGAGCGCCGCCAACGCGCGCGCGGATCGCACCGATCGGACACCGCGCTCGCGTGCGACCTCGGGCGCGACGCCGGCCGCGCGCAAGAGCGCCGTATGCTGCGGAAGGAGACGCGCGCTCGCTGCACGCGGGACGGACGACTGGAGGGAAGCCATCGGTTCTCCCTTTCGTTCTCGGCGCGAGAACCGTCGGTGCGGCGCGCGTTTTCTTGCGCGAGATTCGAGATCGCGTGCGCGGCCGCCGCGCGCGAAGGCGTGTCGAACGCCGCGCCGTGCTACGCTGCCCGGTTCCATGACTGCTGAAATCGTCTTGAACGCGACGGGCCGTCGGCACGTCCGCTCCCGTCACCCGTGGGTCTATCGCGGGCACATCGCTTCCGGCGTCGCGACCTCCGGCGCGCTCGTGCGCGTGCTCGATCATCAGAAGAAGATGCTCGGCATCGCGGCGTGGTCGGCGGAGTCGCGCATCGCGCTGCGGTTCGTCGAGTTCGGCGAGAACGCCGAGATCCCGAGCGTCGAGACGTTGAAGGCGCGCTTTCGCGCCGCGATCGAACGCCGCGCGCCGCTCGCGGAGGTTTCGGACTGCGCGCGCATCGTGTCGTCGGAGGCCGACGGCTTCCCGGGGCTGATCATCGATCGCTACGGCGACGCGTGCGTGCTGCAGGCGCTGACGCCGTTCGCGGAGCACCTGACCGGCGACGTGCTCGAGTGGCTCGCGGAGTTCGTCTCACCGCGCGCCGTCGTCGCGCGCAACGACGGCGCGGTGCGCGAGCTCGAAGGATTGAAGCGCGAGGCGAAGACGCTCGTCGGCACGCTCGACGCGCCGATCGTCGTGCGAGAGGGCGACCTCAAGTTCGAGGTCGACCTGACGGCGGGGCAGAAGACCGGCCTGTTCCTCGATCAGCGCGCCAACCGCATGAGGCTCGGCGCGATGGTGCCGGCCGGCGCATCGGTGCTCGACATGTTCAGCTACGTCGGCGGCTTCGCGCTGCACGCGGCGCGGCGCGCGGCGTCCGTGATCGCGGTCGACGACTCGGCGCGCGCGGTGGGGCAGATCACGAAGAACGCCGCGCTGAACGGGCTCACCAACGTCACCGCGGAGAAGGCGAACGCGTTCCAGCGGCTGCGCGATCTCGAGAACGCGGGCGCGCGCTTCGACGTCGTCGTGCTCGACCCGCCCGCGTTCGCGAAGAACCGCGCGGAGCTGGACGACGGCGTGCGCGGGTACCACGACATCAACGTGCGCGCGTTCCGCCTGGTGCGGCCGGGCGGGCTCCTGGTCTCGGCGTCGTGCTCGTACCACCTCGACGAAGCGACGTTCGAGGACGTGTTGAAGAACGCGGCGGCGGACGCGGAGAAGGACGCGATCGTGATCGAGCGCCGCGGCCAGGACGTCGATCACCCGGTGCTGCTCGGCCTCCCGGAGTCGCGCTGCCTGAAGTGCTTCTTCCTCGGCGTGCGCTGACCGACCGCGCGACGGCGAGCGGAAATCGCGGGCCCGAAAAACACACGAGGGCGACGATCGGTGATCGCCGCCCTCGCGGAACGTGTTCTTGGGCGAAGCGTCAGCGACGCTTGGCGGTCTTCTTCTTGGCCTTCTTCTTTGCTGCCTTCTTCTTGGCGGCCATAGGGAAGCTCCTTTCGGGATCGTTAAACGAACCGCGCACCCACCACAGGGTCCATCGGGGCGGCGGCGGAGCCGCTTGAGCGAATTCCGAAGTTATTTTCCACCGCGATCTGCGACGGTCGCGCGGACGTCGATCGCGCGTCGCACGCGGGCAACGAGAATCCTGCTCGAAACCGGACGTCACTCGCTCCACTGATGGAGCCTAGATGGATCGCTGCAGAGTGATGTCCAACGGAAGGGAGGCGACGTGTTGATCTCGATGATTGTGTGTGCAGTTCTTGCGATGACGACGGCGCCCAGCGTGGGAACCGGCGTCGGCAACGAGTCGGGCCACGGCGCGCCGGTGGTTGGAGAAGGCGGCGCCGGTGCAGGCTGCGGGGGAGCCCCTTCACTCGGTGAAGGCGGCGCTGGCGGTGGCTGCGGTGGAGTGCCGTCGATCGGGGAAGGCGGCAGCGGCGGCGGCGGCTGCGGCGGCACTTCATCGATCGGTGAAGGCGGCGCTGGCTGCGGCGGCGGCTGAGTCCGACTCGCTCGTTCGCAGAGACCGAGGCCTCGCGGCGTTCGCGCTGCGGGGCCTCGCGCGTTTCGGCGCCGTTTGGCCGGGTTCCCTCGGGCGCGCTTGACCAAATCGGAGCCCACCGATAGAACGCGCCCTTTTCCGCACCTTGCGCGAAGTCTCTTGGGTTCGCGCGGGGTCATCCCAAGACCCGCACCCGTAGCTCAATTGGATAGAGCACCGGCCTACGAAGCCGGGGGTTGAAGGTTCGAGTCCTTCCGGGTGCGCCAACTCCGCCGATTCGGGACGAGCGAGACACGATGCAACGGTCGCGTGCCTTCTCCGCGGCGGACGACGAGCGCTTCATGGCGCTCGCGCTCGCCGAAGCGGAACGAGCGCTCCGCGAAGACGAGGTGCCGATCGGCGCCGTCGTCGTCGCGGCGGGCACCGTCATCGGTCGCGCGCGCAACCAGGTGCGGCAGCTCCGTGATCCGACGGCGCACGCGGAGATGCTGGCGATCACGCAGGCCGCGGCCGCGCTCGAGAACGAGCGGTTGACGACGGCCACCTTGTACGTGACGCTCGAGCCGTGCGCGATGTGCGCCGGCGCGCTCGTCCTGTCGCGCGTCGACCGCGTCGTGTTCGCGGCATCGGACGCGAAGGCGGGCGCGTGCGGATCGGTGCTCGACGTGGTGCGCGAGCCGCGCTTGAACCATCGTCCCGCGGTGACCGCGGGTGTCCTTGCGGAGCGGTCGAGCGCGCTCTTGTCGCGGTTCTTCGCGGACAAGCGCGTCCTGGCGCGGAGCGAGGTGGAATGACGAACATTCGCCGCGGCGCGCGTTCGCGCCGCGACGAGCCGGAGAGGTGCCAGAGCGGTCGAATGGGCTGGTCTCGAAAACCAGTGACTCGCTTGCGGGTCCGAGGGTTCGAATCCCTCCCTCTCCGCCATACATGTCGGTCACGTCTGCGCGCGGAACGCGCGCGACGCGGCCGGGCGCAGGAATGGAGAGGTGTCAGAGCGGTCGAATGAGCACGCTTGGAAAGCGTGTAGGCGGGTTTACCTGCCTCAAGGGTTCAAATCCCTTCCTCTCCGCCATTCATGCAGTGACGCGTCCCGATCCGGAAGGTCGGGCCCCAGGCCGACGGGAGATTGCGAACCTGGTCAGGCCCTGACGGGAGCAGCCATAAGCAAACCCTTCCCGGGTGGTCCGGGGTCCGACTTCCCGGATCGGGCGCGTCCTTCTCCTTCCCGCCGAGGCACCCGCGCATGAGCTACCTGGTCCTCGCCCGCAAGTACCGGCCGCGGCGCTTCGACGAAGTCGCGGGGCAGCCGGCGGTCGCGATGACGCTCAAGAACGCGATCCGCCTCGATCGCATCGCGCACGCCTACCTGTTCGCGGGGCCGCGCGGCGTGGGGAAGACGTCGCTCGCGCGCATCCTCGCCGCGACGCTCTGCTGCGAGAAGGCCGCGAAGACGCGCGCGTCCGACCCGTGCGGCGCGTGCGACCGCTGCGTCGCGATCCAGCGCGGCAACGACCTCGACGTCGTCGAGATCGACGCGGCCTCGAACCGCGGCATCGACGACATCCGCTCGCTCCGCGACAAGGCGCGCGTCGCGCCGATGCGCGGCGATCGCAAGGTGTACATCGTCGACGAGTGCCATCAGCTCACGTCCGAAGCGTTCAACGCGCTGTTGAAGACGCTCGAAGAGCCGCCGGCGCACGTGCTGTTCGTCCTCGCGACGACCGAGCTCGAGCGCGTGCCGGACACGATCCGCTCGCGCTGCCAGACGTTCGAGTTCCGCCGCGTGCCGGACGGCGAGATCGCCGCGCGGCTGAAGGCGATCTGCGTGGCCGAGAAGATCGACGCGGAGGACGCCGCGCTCGCGGCCGTCGCGCGCGCGGCCCGCGGCGGGATGCGCGACGCGCAGTCGTTGCTCGATCAACTGATCACGCTCGGCGGCGGCGCCGTGAAGCTCGCCGACGTGCGCGCGGTCACCGGCGCTCTCGGCCCGGAGGCGGTGGGGCGGCTGCTCGACGTCACGATCGGCGGCGACCTCGCCGGCGTCATCGCCGAAGTCGATCGGCTCGACCGCGCGGGCATCGGCGCGAACGAAGTCCTCGACGCGCTGCTCGAGCAGCTCCGCGACCTGCAGATCGCGTGCGCCATCGGCGCGAACGCGCCGCTCGAGAGCTCGGGCGCCGACCGCGAGCGGATCGAGCGCCACGCGCGCGTGCTCGACGTCGACCGCGCGCTGCAGTTCACGAACCTCGCGCTGCACGCGCGGCGGCGGCTTCGCGATCACGACGATC
>CAZBOK010000272.1:0-6366 GCA_964493525.1 uncultured Phycisphaeraceae bacterium
GTTGCGATCGAGCCCGAGCTTCGCGACCTCGTCGAGCAGGCGGCCGATCTCCGAATCCGTGTAGGCGATCTCGCCGTCGTAGAGCGACTTGATGTGCTCGATCGTGCGCGCGTCGCCGTACGGCTTCGCTCCGAACTTGTGCTCGCCCTTGTCGCGCTGCATGGCGGGCGTCAGCTCGCCGCCGATCAAGCGGCCTTCGTCGTCGATCGGGAAGTAGTGGAACGCGTTCTTGTACGGCCCCTCGTAACCCGGATCGAAGCGGTCGGTGAACGGCGCCGGCGGGAAGTAGGGCGCGTGCGGGTCGCGGTAGTGGAGCCACAGCGCGAACCGGCCGCCGTGGTGCTCGCCGATCCACTTCAGCGCCTTGTCGGTGACCTCCTGCGCGCGCGCTTCGCGGTTCTCGCCGAAGATGCGGCAGTCGAGCTCCATGCCCTGATCGAGTCCCTGCGGGTCGTCGTTCTTGAAGAACGGCAGCGCGAGCCGTGCGGCGGTCGCGAAGCCCGCCGCCGCGAAGCGCTCCGGGAACGTCGTCACTTCCTTCGGCAGCTTCATCAACAGTCCGCGGAGCGTGTGCTGGCCGGGCGTCATGCCGGTGAGCAACGACGCGAGCGCCTCAGTCGTGCGCGGGATCGGCGTGATCGCGCGCTCGAAGCGCACCGCGCCCTGCGCGAAGCGGTCGAGGTTCGGCGTGGTCGGCTTGCCGTAGCCGTAACAGCTCATGTGGTCGGCGCGCAGCGTGTCGACGGTGATGACGATCAGCGAGCGGTCGTCCGCCGGCTTCGCGTCCTCGTGCTTCGAGCACGCCGCGAACGAGATCGCGATCGTGAGCAGGACGGTCCGTGCGGCGTTCATCGCGCCATCCGATACAGGATCGCGCCGCCGGCCTTGTGCACCGACTTGAAGAGACCGGAGCGTTCGATCGCCTCGACGATCTTCGTCGTCTCGGCCGGCTTGCGTTTGTGGATCAGCACGAACACGGGACGCTTCAACCGTTCGAGGAGCACCTTGTCCTGCTGCTGCAGCGGCTCGCCCGCGAACATGCGCTTCACGAGCTGCGTGCGGGGGCCGACGTCGGGTTCGTAATCGTTCATGTAGTAGATCTGGTCGGTGAAGACGGGGCGGTGCGTGAGCGGCGGGACCTCGTCGCCGTGCTGAGGCCCGGCGAAGTTGTGCGGGTTGCGGAAGACGTCGGCGACGATCACCGCGTCGTCCGGAGTGTTGTCGCGGATCCAGCGGTACATCTCGCCGATCGGCAGCACGTCTTCGTCGAGCACCTCGATCATTCCGTCGCCGTGGTAGGGGAGGCGCGCTTCGGCGTGGCGGACGTAGGCCCACCACGCGATCGCGTTGGTCGGGATGCATCCGAGCACGACGAGCGCGGCCGCGGCGATGCCGAGCGCGCGGCGCTTCTGCCACAGGCGCGCGAGGCTCTCGGCCGCGAACACGCCGAGGAGCGGCGCCGCGATGCGCACCAGCTTGTACTCGCTCTCGACCGCGAACCCGACGGCCCACGCGAGCGCGAGCAGCACGGGGATCGAGCCGGCGAGGATGCGCGTGCCGAGCGAGCCGCGTCGCCAGTGGAGCCACAGCGCCGGCAGCGCGATCAGGAGCATCGGGCCGAGGTTCTCGACCAGTCGCACGGCTTTCACGGCGGTCGGCGCGGCGTTCACGTTGCCTTCGGAATCGCCGCCGCCGATCAGCGCGAACGGCATCCCGATCACGAGCGCGACGACCAGCATCGCGGCCACGGTGACCGCACGCTTGCGCTCGGCCGGATCCTTGCGGGCGAGCAACGCGAGCAGGACCGCCGCGGCGCCGAGCGATGCACCGGCGGTGAGGCCGGTGATCGGCGACAGCGCGATCGCGCCGCCCATCACGACGACGCCGAGCAGGAACGACGGGACGCTCGGGGCCGCGGCGATCCGCGGCACGAGCCACCACGCGCCGATCGTCAGCGCGAACGCGGCGGGGAACGACGACACGTTCAGGAACTTGGTGAGCGTCGCGCTGACGCGCGTGTCGCCGCCGTCCATCGGCAGCTTGAGGTACTGCAGCACGGCGAGCGGGTCCTCGCCCTTCGCGACGTCGTCGTAGCCGAGCTTCCTTTCCGAGATCGCGTAGGCGACTGCGCCGAACGGGTTGAGTCCGAGGTACCCGAGCAGGACGCCGAGCGGCGCGACGCCGGCGCGCGGCAGGAGGTCGCGCGCGAGCGCGCCGAGCAGGAGCAGGAAGGCGAGGAGCGCCGCGACGTTCGTCGCCGCGAACGCGGTGATCGGCGTGACGTCGCCGAGCGCGCAGCTCGCGGCGGTGCCGGCGTGCCAGCTCCAGTAGTAGCGGACCGGATGGTCGGCGAAGAACGGGTTCTCCGGCGGCACGCCGTGGTCGATCACGCTGTACATCAGCGACGAATGCAGGAAGCCGTGGATCGACGCTCGCACGCGCTTGCTCTCGAACATCGGCCAGAGCGTGATGACGACGAGTGCGAGGCCGATCGCCGTCGCGAGCCAGGGCCGCGGCGCGCCGACGACGTCCTCTTCCGCGACCGGCGCGGGCGTCGTCGCGCGCGGACGGAACGCGGCGAACCCGAGCGCGGCGAGCGTGAGGATCGCCAGCGTCCGCGCGCCGACCTGCAGCGGCATGCCGATGAAGAAGAACACGGTCATCGCGAACGCGGCGACGAACGGCGCGAGGCCGAGCACGAGCGCCGCGAGCACCACCGGGTCGACGCGCGACGCCGTCGGCTCGGCCCGCATCGGGCGGATCAGCGCGAGGAGCGCGACGCCCGGCGCGATCGCCATCGCGGCCAGCGCGATCGCCGCGCGGACCGGCGCGAGCGCCGGAGCGGCGCCGGCGGGCACGAACGAGAGAGCGAGCGCCAGGAGGACCAGGATCCCGGCGCCGATCACGACGCGACGCGACACCTCAGCCGCCCTCGTCGTCGGCCTGACGTTCCTGGCTCTTCGGTTGGTTCTTGCGGTGGCGAGCGGGCGACGACGCCGGCGGCGAGATCTGCCCCGAGCGGTTCGGCCGCGCGGTCACGCCGCTCTTCGCGCCGGACAGGTATCCCTGCTGCTCCATCTCGCGCGCCCACTGCATGTTCGGGTTCTTCTCGGCGCGATGCGCCTTCAAGCCGGCGTGCCACGCGTCGAGCGCGCGCGACAACTTCTCGACGACGTCGGGATGCGCATCGGCGACGTTCGTCAGCTCGTCCGGGTCGTCCGGCAGGTGGTACAGGCCGAGCTTCGGGACGCGGTACTCGCCCTGCTCCGGCGGACCGTCGGGGCAGATCTCGTCGGGGTTCGAGATCAGCGACCACTCCTGGTTGCGCACGACGAAAATGTCCTCGTCGACCTGCGAGTGCGCGAACGAGCGCTTCACCGCGTCGCCGTTCGCGAGCGTCTCGCCGATGTCGAGGCCGCGCACCGTGGCGTCCGGCCCTTTCGTCGCCGTGGGATCGACGCCGAGCCAGCCGCACAACGTGGGCACCAGATCGACCGACTCGACCAGCTCGTTCGACACGACGCCGGCGCGCACCTTGTCCTTCTGGCGGAAGATCAGCGGGATGCGCGTGCCGCTGCGGTACGGCGTGTTCGAGTGGTACGGGTACATGTTGTGGGTGAACAGCTCTTCGCCGTGGTCCGCGGCGAACACGACGAGCGTGTCGGCCGCCTTGCCCGAATCGTCGAGCGCCTTCAGCAGGTCGCCGATGCATTTGTCGATGAACGCGACCTGCCCGTCATACAGCGCGAGCACGTGTTGGAGGTCGGCCGGCGCGAGCTCTGGCTTCTCGATGTACAGGCGATCGAGCGTCGTCGTCGCGCCGTCGATGTCGCCCGCGTAGCTGGCGTCGAACTTCCGGTCGTACGGCGGCGGCGGGTCATACGGCCGGTGCGGGTTCATGAAGTGCACCCACAGGAACTCGCGCCGGTTGTCGCGCGCGAACTTCTCGCGGAGGTACTTCGCCGCGGCCTGCGCCATCGCGACCTCGTTCAGTTCCTCCGTGAACATCTGCGAATCGAAGCCCTGGTCGATGCCGGACGACGCCGGCTTCAACACCGCCGACGCGCTCCAGGCGCGGTTGTGGAACCCGGCGTTCTTGAGGCGCTCCGCGAGCAGCACTTCCTCCGGCCCGACCCGCTGCATGTTGTTGATGACGCCGTGCTCCGACGGGTACTTCGACGTGAAGAACGTCGTCATCGACGAGAGGGTGACGGCGCGCGGGACGTAGGCCGCAGTGAACAGCGTGCCTTCCTTCGCGAGCTGATCGATCGCCGGGCTGCACGGGTTCTTGCCGCCGTAGCAGCCGAGGCGGTCCGAGCGCAGCGTGTCGACGGTGATCAGCACGACGTGCTGCGCGCGGTGCTCGGTGCGCGAGCACCCGGCAACCGACGCGAGCACGACGAGCGCGGAGGCGAGGAGCGAACGGGACGACATCGGGGTCACAGGATACGGCTCCCGTTCGACGGTCACGAAGCGGTTCATTTCGGCGGCGGACCGCCGCCGGCTGGAGCGCCGCCGACGTACCCCTGCTGGCGCAGCTCCTCCAGGAACGCCGGGTCCTTGGTCTGCTCGCCGCTGATGCGGCGCAGCGACGTGAGCCAGCCCTGCAGCGCGCGCATCAGGCCGGCCGACTCGGGATCGTTCTGCGCGAGCACGTTCACCTGCTCGTCGGGGTCGACGGCGACGTGGTAGAGCGCGAGCTTCGGGATCGGGTACTTGCCCTCGTCCGGAGGTGACTTCGGCATCACCTCGTGGGGGTTCGAGACGAGTGACCACTCGTGGTTCCGCGCGACGAACACGTCCTCGTCGACCTGCGCGAACGCGAACGAGCGCTTGACCGGGGCGCCGTCGGTGAGCGTCGCCGAGAGATCGAGTCCGCGTGGCGTGCTGTCCTTGCCGCGCGTCGCGTCCGGGTCGACGCCGAGCCACGCGAGCACCGTGGGGACGAAGTCGAGCGACTCGACCAGCGCCTTCTCGTCGCGCACTCCGGCGCGCACGACGTGCTTCTGTTTGAAGATCAGCGGGATCCGCGTTCCGCAGCGGTACGGGCAGATCGAGTGGTACGGATACATGTTGTGCGAGAACAACTCCTCGCCGTGATCCGCCGCGAACACGACCAGCGTGTCGTCCGCCGCGCCCGAATCCTCGAGCGCCTGCAGCACCTGACCGATGAGCCCATCGACGAACGCGACCTGGCCGTCATACAACGCGAGCAGATGCTTCTTCTCGTCGTCCGCGAGCTCCGGCTTCTCGACGTACAGGCGGTCGAGCGTCTTCGTCGAGCCGTCGAGCAGTCCGCGGTAGTCCGGATCGAACGTCCGCCCGAACGGCGGCGGCGGGTCGTACGGCTTGTGCGGGTTCATGTAGTGCAGCCACACGAACTCGCGCTGCCCGTCCTTGCCGAACCGCTCGCGCAGGAAGCGCGTCGCCTTCTCGGTCATCTCGCGCTCGTCGACGATCAGGGAGTACGCGCCCGGCTCGTACCCCTGGTTGATGCCGCCGTCGCGCGGCGCGAGCACGCCGGACGCGTTCCACGCGCGGTTGTGGAAGCCGGCGTCCTTCAAGCGCTCCGCGAGGAGCACTTCGGCCGGGCCGAGCGACATCTTGTTGTCGGTGATGCCGTGCTCGCTCGGGTACTTCGACGTGAAGAACGTCGTCATCGAAGGAAAGGTCTCGGCGCGCGGCACGTAGGCGTCGACGAACAGCGTGCCGTCCTTCGCGAGCTTGTCGATCACCGGTGAGCAGGCGTTCGGGCCGCCGTAGCAGCCGAGCCGGTCGGCGCGCAGCGTGTCGACGGTGATGAAGAGGAGGTGCTTCGCGCGCCCTTTGGAGCCGCCCGAGCAGCGCAGCACGCCGATCGCGGCGAGGGCGAGGGCGGCGATCGAGAGGGCGGCGACGAACGGCAGGCGGCGGTTCATGGCGGGGGAGCGATCCTACACGGCTCGGCGCGACGAACGTTTGCGGAGGACTTCCCTCCGCGATCGGAAGCGGATCGAATGCGCCGTCCCTTCGTCATCGGCGCGAGGCGCGGTCCCGATGAAGATTCCCGCGTGCTGCTGGCTCCTCGCCGCGGCGTTCCTGCCGCCGGTCCACCCGCACGGCGACCTGCCGCTCCTCACGTTCACGATCCGCGCCCGCGAGTTCGCGGCCTCGGCGGACGGCCGCGCGACGTTGGCGCGCGTCGAAGCGCGGTGCCGCGACTCCCTGCCGGATAAGGTTCGCGTGGCCGTCCGGGACGGAGCGTTCGCCGATCTCCTCGCGAAGTGGGGCGGTCGCGGGCAGGTCGACCTCGCCCAGCACGGGTTCGCGACCCTCGGCCCGGGGGGCGGGTCGCACGACCCGGCGAGCTGCGAAGTCCGGGCGAAG